>JAFGQK010000183.1 GCA_016935735.1 Spirochaetales bacterium
GCCCGGTACCTGGTACAAACAGGGATTGCGAAAGAAGCGGGTGTTGGGGTGAAGGAAGAAGAACTTGAGATTGCAGATGAGGTTGTCCGGGAAAAGGAACAGCCGGCCATAACACAAGTGAAAAGCCGTATGCGGCCGCGGTTTGCCGGAAGTTATCAACCGGGACAGACCTGCAGGAAGATTGCCGTAACCGGGATGGCATGCAGGTTCCCGGAATCACCGACCCTGGAGGCTTTCTGGAATAATCTTAAAAAGGGGAGGGACTGTATTTCCGTGGTACCGCCGGACAGGTGGGATGTGGAAGAGTATTACAGCCCGGATAAAAATGCCCCCCACAAGAGTTATTCCAAGTGGGCGGGGTTTATCGACAATATCGATGCCTTTGATGCGGAATTTTTCGGGATACCGGATGAGGACGCCCTGGTAATGGATCCGCAGCACCGGATACTGATGGAGCTTACCCAGGAATTGTTTGACAGGGCAGGGTATACGAAGGGGGAATTGGATAATAAGAAAATAGGTGTTTATATAGGCGGGGCGGAGAGCAGCTATATCCATGAAAATATTGATATTATTCCGCCAGAATTGATGAATCATTTGATGGCAAATAAGATACAGAATATGATGGCTGCCAGAATTTCCAATTTCTATAATCTTACAGGAAACTCCATGACTATTGATACTGCCTGCTCGTCTTCCCTGGTAGCGATTCATGAAGCATGTAAAAGTATTATCTATGGAGAATGTGAAGGTGCGATTGCAGGAGGAATAAAGATACTTCTTGATCCTTATTTTCATATCAGTTTTTCCAAAGCCGGTACTCTATCGGATGAAATTAATGCATATGTATTTGATCAACGGTCCAAGGGCTATGTCCTGGGTGAGGGAGCAGGACTTGTATTTCTTAAAGATTTTGAGAAAGCGGTTCGTGACGGGGACCGGATTCTGGGGGTTATTAATGGTTCTGCCGTGAATAATAATGGATATACCTCCAGTGTTACGCTACCAAAAGTAGAGGGACAGAAAGATGTTATCCAATCTGTTCTTCAGGCAGGTAATATTAATCCAGAAAGTATTTCTTACCTGGAAGCAAATGGTACCGGAACCCTCATCGGCGATCCTATCGAAATTAAAGTTGCTACTGAAGTATATAGGCAGTACACGAATGAAAAACAGTATTGTGCTGTTGGTGCTGTGAAGCCGAATATCGGGCATCTGCTTCATGCAAGCGGGATTGCAGGGGTAATAAAAATCTTATTGATGATGCAGCATAAGAAAATACCTCCCACACTTAATTGTGAAAAACCGCACCACTGGTTTAAATTCGAAAGTTCACCTTTTTATCCTGCATCTGCATTACAGGAATGGAAAGAATGGTGTGGAATACGACGTGCTGCCATTTCTTCATTTGGGTATGGAGGTACTAACTGTCATATGGTACTTGAAGCTTTTAATAAAAAAACCACATCCTTTTATGAGCAAAAAAGAAATTCACTTCCTACTACCCGGTTTAATAGAAAGAGATATTGGCTGGGTGAAGAAATTTCTGAAGTAGAAAACGAAGTTATTCAGATAAGTGATGAGGAATCACAAAAACAGCTACTCATCAAGCTACAGAATGGAGAGATAACGCCTGAGCAGTTACTCGCATTAGAGGGAGATTGATTATGGAACTCACCAGAAAAGAAATATATGAAAAGATAGCGAATAAAGAGATTTCTGTCGAAGAAGGGATGGAGTTGTTAAAGAGGATAAAGAATTTATCTGTTCAACCGGAGGAAATAGCAGGGAAAACCGGGATTAAGGATGAAGAAACAGAAGATTTTGCAAAACGTATTGAAAACTATTTTAGTAAAAAAGTTGCTGCAATATTAAATATTTCCAATACAGATGTTGTTACGGATGAAAACTTCATGAATATGGGGGTGGATTCTGTAAAATTTATATCATTAAGCAATGAAGTGGAAGAAGAACTGGGTGTTGAGTTTGTTCCAACCTTTTTCTTTGAACATCAAAATATCATGGAATTATCCTTATATCTGGCAAAAAATTACGAAGCTGAGTTTCGTAAGTTGTTTGGTATAGAAGATGTTCATGTAGATCCGTATGTAAGAAAAAAGGAAAAGAGTAACGTAAAACTTAGAACCCGGAAAAAAACGATTAAAAGACAAAAACCACAGAAGAAACACAAAGAACATGATATTGCCGTTATCGGTATGGCAGGCCGGTTTGCCCGGTCGAGAAACCTGGATGAATTCTGGAAAAATATTAATGAACAGAACAACCTTATTACTGAAGTCCCGGAAGACCGCTGGGATGTTGACCAATGGTTTGATACAGACAGGGATGCAGATCATAAAACATACTCCAAATGGGGCAGTTTTATTGACGATATAGATAAATTTGATCCTGCTTTCTTTGGAATCTCACCGAAAGAAGCTATCTGGCTCGATCCTCAACTGCGGCTTCTTTTGGAAGTGATTTATGAAACAGTTGAAGATGCCGGGTATGCCCATAAAATTCAGGGTACGAATACCGGATTATTTACCGGAATATGCTTTCATGAATACTGGGATGAGATTTTAAGAACCCATGTTCCTTTTTCCGATTACCAGTATTTAAGCAACTGTATATCGTTTCTTACCGGACGTATTTCCTACACCTTTGATCTACAGGGACACAGTATCCCCATTGATAATGCCTGTGCTTCGTCTTTGACCGCTCTGCATCTTGCCTACAGGTCATTGCAGACCGGCGAGAATGAGATGGCATTTGCCGCGGGGGTGAACCTGCTTATCAGCCCCCTGCACTATGTTTCTTTTTCGCGGATCCAGGCATTAAGCCCAACAGGACATTGTTATACATTTGACAAAAAGGCCGATGGATATGTACCGGGAGAAGGAGTTGTTTCGCTATTATTGAAACCGCTTCATAAAGCATTGCAGGATAATGATAATATTCACGCAATTATTAAGGGATCTGCTATTAATCATGTGGGAAAATCGAATAATCCCACTTCACCCCGGCCTGAATTACAAACAGAATTAATTATTAAAGCAATAAACGATGCAGATATTGACCCTGATACTATTTCATACCTCGAAGCTCACGGTACCGGTACTATTTTAGGTGATCCTGTTGAAATAACAGGAGTAAAGAATGCATTTAAACAACTTACCGATAAAAAGAAATTTTGTGCTGTAGGATCGGTAAAAGCACATATAGGACATCTTGAAGGAGCAGCAGGACTTACCAGTGTGGTGAAAGTAATTCTTATGATGCAGCATAAGCAGATACCTGCAATGCCTTATTTTGAAGAATTGAATCCTTATATTAAACTTGAAGACTCTCCTTTTTTTATTAATAAAGACCCTATGGAATGGAAAATAGAAAACGGAATTCCCCGTCGTGCCGGAGTGAGTTCCTTTGGACTTTCGGGTAATAATTCCCATGTTATTATTGAAGGATATGAACAAAAACCTGTTCCGGAAGAAAACGATTATGTAAAAGTATTTTTGCTTTCTGCTCATACTGAAAAAGGTTTAAAAGATTATGCAGGGAAATTTTACAATTATTTAATGTCCGGTAAAGAATTTCTGGGAAATATTTTATTTACTTTGCAAACCGGACGGGAATATTTCAGACAACGGCTGGCAATTGTCTGTAATGGGAGAAAAGATCTATTAACAAAGCTGAAAGAATATATAGACAATAAGCAGCACCCGGATGTTTTTTATGATATATATCATGATACGGAAAAGAAAAGCCGGGCAGTATCATATTCCATGGATGATGGGAAGATAATTGCACAGGCCTGGGTAAAAGGTTCTGATATAGAATGGGAAAAATTATATACAAATAGAAGCTTTAGAAAAATCAGCTTACCGACATATCCTTTTGAAACGAAACGGTTCTGGTTTACAGATCATATACCAGACGAAACCGCAACACAAACCGAAAAAATATGTGTAAAGAAGGATTCTCCTGTTTATTTTAAACCTGGATGGAAGAAAGCCGGACATGCTTTTGGGGAGTGTAAAACGGTATCCATATCTCTTCTCCTTTTTGATGTTAATAATGATTTATACACGATTTTTAAGAAGGAAAACCGGCAGGTCATTTTAGTATTACCCGGTAAGAAATTTACTAAGGATGAAAATGGAATATATACGATTAACCCGGAAACACATGATGATTATAAAACATTAGTAAAAACATTAATACACGATGCTTGTTTTCCTGAAACAATCGTTTATTTATGGTCTTCCGGCGATACGGCTGAATTTGATTATACTCAGTATGCAAAATACCTTAATCAGGGTATTTACTCTGTTTATTTTTTCATTAAAGCGATTGCTGAACAGCATGCAAATTATACAGGGAGAATTTTCTATTTATACAAAGGGGATCAAAATACCGGAAACCCGGGTTATGCAGCTATTGCCGGATATTCCAGTTCTTTGCAGCAGGTATTGCCGGGTATAGATTTTTCTACTGTAAGAATACGGGAAAAGGATTTTAACCTGTCGGGTTTAGAAGATTATATTGAAAAGCTTGTTTCCAATACAACAATCACACCAGGGAATATATACCTTGAAAATAATGATTTGTATATCAAGACGATGCAGCCGGTTGAAATAAAGCAAAGTAAGGAACGACTATTTAAAGAAAACGGGGTGTATCTTATTACCGGTGGACTTGGTGCACTTGGAATTTTTTTTGCCAGGCACATTATCCGGACCTGTCATGCAACAATAATTCTGACAGGAAGATCTGCATTCGATGACAGGAAAGAAACAATCATTAAAGAACTTTCGCAACAAGATAGTAATATAAGATATATACAATCCGATGTTTCAAAACCGGAAGATATCACTGTGGTAAAGAAAATAATTCATAGTGATTATAAAAAGATAGACGGGATTATTCATGCTGCGGGGAGTATTTCTCCGCACACCATAATGGAGAGTGATTTTGAAGATTTTCAGAATTCTTTGTACGCAAAAATACAGGGTACTGTTGAATTGGATCATGCTTTTGCCGATGAAAATCTTGAATTTTTTATACTTTTTTCTTCTGTTTCTGCCTTTCTTGGAGATTTCGGACAATGTTCATACTCAATAGGGAACAATTTCCTTGATAATTACTGTCAATACAGGGAAAGCTTAAGGGAAAAAGGAATAAGAAAAGGGAAAACGATTTCCATTCTGTGGTCATTATGGGAAAAAGGCGGAATGCATATAAATGAGGAATCTGAAAAATTGTATTTACAATCTGCCGGATTAAGCTATCTGAAAGAAAAAGAAGGGATTGAAGGGTTTACTCATATTATAAACAGTGATTATTCCATAGCCGGATTATTTGTAGGAAATAAAGAGAAGATTACAAGGTTTTTAAACCCGGAACGGGTAAAGAGTCAAAGTAAGAGTACGAAGATGACATCCGGTAACATTCAAAAACGAACTGCAAAAGTGGCATTGAATTCAGATGAACTGAATAATTGTGTTAAGAATGATTTAAAAGCTATTGTTGCCGAATTATTATATTTGCAGGAAAATGAGGTTGATGAAACCCGGAATCTTGGAGATTTCGGATTTGATTCCCTTTCGTTAAAAGATTTCTCTGTAAAGATAAGCAAGAAATATAATATCACGATCACCCCTTCTGTTTTCTTTGCACATTCTACTATTAATGCATTAACAGGTTTTTTAACAGAATCATATACAGATGATGTGGCAGCGTTTTATACACTTTCAGATACTGCTGTTCAAGAAGAAGTCTATGGAGAAGAGGAAAAGCCATATGAAGAAATAACATATCCGGGAAAAGCGGGGGAATTAAAGGGAACCGGCGATATTGCTATTATCGGAATAAGTGGAATATTCCCACAATCGAAGGATTTGAATGAATTCTGGAAACACCTTGAGAACCAGGATAATTTAATTACGGAAATACCTAAAGAGCGGTGGGATTGGCGGGAATACTATGGTGATCCGGTAAAGGACGGAGATAAAACACGCTCCAAATGGGGTGGATTTATTTCTGATGTGGATAAATTCGATCCTTTATTCTTTAATATTTCACCCGGTGAAGCAGAGGTTATAGACCCGCAGCACCGTCTTTTTCTTGAGGTTGTCTGGAAAACCTTTGAGGACGCAGGATATAAGGTTTCCGATTTTGCCGGGAAAAGTGTCGGTGTTTTTGTTGGTGCTCAGTTCAATGATTATTATAGAATCTGTAAGAATGCCGGTATTTCCAGTTCCCGGCTGGAAATCGGAAATTCACATGCAGTACTGGCAAACCGGATATCATTTTTATTCAACTTCCATGGACCGAGTGAAGCGATTGATACTGCCTGTTCAAGCGGTCTCGTCGCATTTCACAGGGCGGTGAAATCCATTCAAAATGGTGAAAGTGAACTGGCTATTGCAGGCGGGGTGAGTTTGATGTTGACGCCGGACACAATGATCGGTGCAAGCAAAATGGGGATTATTTCGCCGGACGGCAGGTGCAGGACGTTTGATAAGGGTGCTAATGGATATGTAAAGGGTGAGGGTATCGGTGCTTTTCTTTTAAAGCCTTTACAGCAGGCAATCGATGACCATGATACCATTTATGCTGTGGTGAAAGGAACAGCAGTGAATCATGGCGGGACAGCACATTCATTAACTGCTCCGAATTCCGAAGCCCAGGCAGCTTTGATTGTGAATGCCTGTGAGGATGGGAATATTGATCCTGAAACAATTACTTATATTGAAACCCATGGAACGGGTACAGAATTAGGTGATCCTGTTGAAATAGAGGGATTAAAAAAAGCTTTTAGTCAACTGGGGAAACAGTGGAAAAATGAGAATAGACGATATAATTATTGCGGTCTCGGCTCTGTAAAAACAAATGTTGGGCACCTGGAACCGGCTGCCGGAACTGTTGGGTTGATGAAGGTAATTCTTGCTTTGCAGAATAAAAAATTGCCGGGATTGGTTAATTTCAAGGAAAAGAATCCATATTTAGAGATAGATGAATCATCCTTTTATATTGTGGATAAAACCCGGGAATGGGTGAGATTGAAAGATGAGAAAGGGAATGATATTCCCAGGAGGGCAGGGGTGAGTGCGTTTGGATTTGGCGGGACAAATGCCCATGTGATTGTGGAAGAACCGCCTGAAATGCATAGAGAACACGACTTAAGCAAGGAAGAAAAATATATCATACCACTATCGGCTAAGAATAGTAAGATTTTAAAGAAGTATGTTGATGAACTGAAAAGATATCTTAAAGCTAACAGAGAACAAATTGTACTTGAAAATATAGCATACACATTACAGACCGGACGGGAAATATTTAATGAAAGAGTGATCTTTTTCATAAGTTCAATGGATGAATTGTTTAATTCTATGGAAGCATTTTTAAGCGATACATCAATGGAAGGCAGAATTTACTATGGTACGATAAAGAAGCAGGAAAAGAAGGACGTCACTCAAGAACAGATTAATGAATATGTAAAGGTTAAAAATTATAAGGAGTTAGCCGGGTTATGGGTAAATGGAATAGATATTGATTGGAATACATTATACACAATCAAGCCTTTAAAAATATGCTTACCCGGGTATCCTTTTGATAAGAAAAGATACTGGATCGATATGGAGGATAAGAGTACACAGACACAAAAAGAAGTGCAGCGGCTGCATCCATTAATTTTCAGTAATATCTCTACACTGAAAGAACAGAAGTTTAAAGCAGTTTTATCCGAGAAGGATTTTTTTATAAAAGACCATGTTATTTCAGGGCAAATGGTATTTCCAGGAGTAGCATACCTTGAAATGGCGCGGGCAGCCGCGGAATTGGCATTGGAAGACAAGATCGGCGGGTTTTCGAATGTAGTGTGGTCACAGCCTGTTGTTGTGGAGAAAACAAAAGAGATATTTATCAATATTTACCCTGGAAGAGATATACACTTTAAAATATACAGTAATGATAAAGATAAAATTCGACATTGCCAGGGAATAATTCTATTAAAGCATACTGCTGAAACTACTCAAATGGAAAAAATAGGAATTGATGAAATAAAAAAGCGTTGTAAGAAAAAAGAGGGTTCCGGGGAATGCTACCAAAGATTGTTACAACAAGGTTTTTCGTATGGAGAAGGTCTTAAAAGTATTAAGGAGTTATATTATAACGAAAAAGAGGTACTTGCTTTTATCGACATTCCCGGATCGGGAAAAGTTGCTTTTAAGGACTTTGTTTTACACCCGGCACTATTAATTGCTGCTGTACAAAGTAGTATTGGTTTTTCCCTTGCCTTACATCGGGAAGACAAATACATTAGTATTCCTTATGCATTAAAAGAATTAGAGATATTGAACCCATTAACAGATCCATGTTTTATATACAGCACTATAGATGATTTTGGATTAAAACAGAATAGTGAAGAGAATAAAATAAATATTTTATTGCTTGATAAGAATGGACAAATCTTTGCGAATTTTAAGGAATTTATTTTCCGGCAATATAAACAGCAGAAGAAAGAGATGAAAGTCAATAACCCATTACAGGATGAAATAAATATATTAATCGAAAAGGTACTTAAGGAAGAAATGTCTCCTTTAGAGGCTGCTCACACACTGGAGGAAATATATGAATAATGGAGATTACAGGGGTATATTCCAGAAAGTTAAAAATGGAGAAATGACACAAAAAGAGGCGACTATACAGATTGAAGAAATCTTGAAAAATAAAAAGAAGAATCCCGTATTATATGCTGCATCAGAATGGATAGAGACCAACGATATTGGTCTTACTGCCGGTCAATCTACCCCTTTAAAAATTATATTTTTTAATTATGAATTGTTACCTGATTCAATCCGGGAACAGATATCAGCAAACAAGAATTGGGAAGTTATCGCTATTAATAATGGTATGAACTACCAGAAAATTGGTGATTCTTCTTTTACAATTGATTATTGTGATACAAAACAAATGGCCGAATTCATTCATACGGTTGCTAATTTGAAGGAGTACAGAATACTATTTATATGCAAACAATATCCCGATGTGACAGAAGAAAATATCAAGATTATCCTTAATGAGAATATCATTCCCTTATTTATACTGATACAGACACTTATCAATCTAAAATTAGCTTACCCGATGCAGGTATCATGTGTTTTTTCTTCGACAGTGACTTATCTACAGGCTACGTATTCGGGTTTATCGGGATTTGTCAGAACCCTTAAACAGGAAAGCAGCAAGGTTTCCTGCAGACTAATCGAAACGGATGATATTGAGAAACATTTCAATAAAATTTTAAGCGAAGCTTGCAGCCAAAATGATGA
>JAFGQK010000184.1 GCA_016935735.1 Spirochaetales bacterium
ATAATATCTTCTCTTTTTTTCTGCTCCATTGTATAGTATGTAGCATTGTTTTTAAAAAATTAATAGTGGTTTTGTAATTTTTTTGTAATTTTTTTACTTTTTTAGCTGAATAGATACCATTTTTTTATATAAAAAGTAATCATAACCCAAATACATTATATGCATCTACTTGAAAATTACAATACTGTTTATTTAATTTTTTAAATTTTTTTTGCTAAAATAAAGTTTTCATAGATAGAATAATTCTGTATCTTACCCGGTTTTTTTTATGATAAAGATAATGTGTATATTACAGTGTATTTTTTAATTCACATTTGAATATGGCAAAAGCAATATAGATGTATATCTTTATAATCAGTTAATAAGTCTATGCCCGGTATTTCAATTACTTATAATCCAAAATCGTTTCTCTTTTAAAGCTTTGTCAAGGGTGTAAAAATCCAAAAATCATCGAATTACCACCCAAATAGTTCAGATTTTTAAAGAAAAGCTGATTCTCCTGCTTGATAAGACTATTATTTTTTTTTACACTCTATCTGGAGTAACACAATGGGCAAAGAAAAAAAAGAAAAGGAAAAACCGGAAAAACCGGGTAATAAGAAGAATAATGTTGACCTTATAAGGGAAATAGAAGTAGAACGGGATCGTGAAAAAAAGAAAGGGTTTGCATCTCACCTTTTTTCCAGGTTAAAAGAGGAAAAACTCGGTGTTTTTTCAAAGGGAGTCGGGGGAATTATCGATGAATACCGGACATACAAAAGTATAAAAGGCGAGGTTATAGAAAAGTACGAAGCGTATGAGACTGTTGTTTCCGGCTCGACCGACACGGTCGAATACTATGTTCTGCTTATTCTTTCATGCCTTATCGCTACCATGGGTCTGTATCTTAACTCTGCCGCAGTCATTATCGGGGCCATGATAGTTGCCCCTCTTATGGGACCGCTTTTCGGTTTTTCCGCAGGTATGCTCTGGGGTTCCGGCAGGGTAATTAAAGAAGCAATTACCACCCTGTTTAAAGGGACCGCCCTTGTTATCGGTGTTACCGCACTCATGTCTTTTCTTATTCCCGGTATTATTGTTACCGGAGAAATGGCCGCCCGTTCCCAGCCTACCCTGTTCGATATCATGATCGCCATCTGCTGCGGACTTATCGGGGCATATGCATATATCAATAAAAGGGTATCCTCTGCAATTCCCGGTGTTGCTATTTCCGTTGCGCTTATGCCCCCCCTCTGCACTGTCGGGATCGGCATTGGGCTCAGAAACGTGGAAATTGCCCGTGGAGCAGCCCTTCTTTACGGAATAAATCTTACCGGAATATCCCTTTCTGCGACAATTATTTTTTTCCTCGTAAGGCTTCATCCGAAAGCCCATGATGAAAAGGAATTCTCCAAAGCAAAAGTACGGGCAATCGGACAGGTTCTTATTTCTTTTATCATCATTCTCCTTATATGTATTCCCCTGGTCTTTTTTATGATTACAACATTCACCCGTAATTATGAAAAAGACATTATCTACTCACAAGTGTATCAATACCTTCCAGGCGACAGGATATATTCAATAAAAATAGAAGACGGGAAAAAGATGGAAATAGAATTAATCCTGTTACACCGGGCAGGAATGCCGGATATAAATCCCGGAGAGATTGAAAAAAGTATAAGCAGTGCTTTGAATAAGGAAATTGAACTTGACCTGTATTATATTTCCGAATGCATTGTACCGCCCGGTGTGCTGGAACAAGTTGAACAAGATGATACTCTTTTGCCGGGGGAAGAAGTTCAGTAAGTGCCGGTGGAAGAGAATAAAAGCAGTTGTATCGCTGCAATACTCATTGGGGAGAAATAGAATCAAATAGAATATTTTTTAAAAAAAATATGGAAGTACTTTAAAGAATCCCTTATTTATTGATATATTTATAATGCCGGACGAATAAAAAAAACTGCGGCAGCTACAGGAGGATAAATGATTGATATAAAAACTCAATTGGTTAAAATAAATGCAATGCTGGAAAATATCGGATCAAAGCTTTCCAAAGTAAAAAATGATCCGTCCCTGGAAATGAAGCTGGAAGATGTAATCAATAACAGCATCGCAGATGTTATCGAACTTACCATAAAACTCATCGATTCAAACGAGGTAAATAATCAAAAACTCCTTGAGATATTAAAAGACATAAACGGCAAAGATATAAAACTTCGATGGGCAGAATACTCTGCCGCTATAAAAAAATATGTCAATGATCCGGAGTATTTATGGGAGAAATAGCATGGAGCACCGATTGTCGTTTTAAATAAGGTGATCTTCGCGTATCCCGGGATAGCCGGGAATAATGCCGGTATAAGAAGCCTGGATATGCAGATGAATCAAATAACGGCAGAATAATAAATTCCGGCTTCCTCCCTTTTGTTCTCTCAATAGTTTCCTAATACACTTTCCGAGAAACGGCAAACCGATATCAATACATTGTTGCCCAAATACTTTAAGCCGGGAGGATGGATTTGACCAGCAATACATTGTTCCTTTTTCCGCCAGCTTTACCAACTCCGATTCTATCTGCCGTAATAAAGACAATGTTGCAGATCCTGCCAACTCGCCGGTTTCGTAAAAAGCGTTTTCCACATCAAATGTCTCCGGGATATTCCCGGTTGCCTGCTGTTCGGTGATTTTTTTCACTTTTTTCTTTTTATAAGGAATAGAATAATCCAGACCTGCATTGATCTGCCTGTAATTTCCTTTGCTTATATTAATGAATGAAACCGGATAGAATGAAAACCCGGATTTATCCCTTATAATTTTACCTAAAACAGAGTAATTCTTTAATTCATGCCTTTTTACGGATTTCAGGTGGTCAAGGACGGCAGAATTATCGCCGGTATAAGCTATTTTCAGACACAAATATTCGTTCTTTTGATCCTTCAGCCACCAGTAAAATTGCTGGTCTACCGGATTATATTCCCTTTTACCCCACTCATGCGGGTGAATAATAATAATATCTTTCTGCGGATTATATTCCTTAAGGCCAAGAGGCATATTTTGATACGCTATTTTATAAAATAATTTCCATTCTTTAACCGGGAAAGGACTGATATTCCATTCGATGGATGAATTGCTTATTATGTCATGACAGGCTGTATCCTGCGAAAGGGAAATACGGCCCAGTTTATTAATCCTGGGGTTTTTGAGTAAAAAAGAGGAACGGACCAGGTCATACAGGGAAATACCCGAATTCCAGATACTTGTATGCTGATATATCTCTTCCGGCTTAAAGTTTAGAGCAGATTCCTTTAACCGGACATCCGACCAGGTGAGTATTCTTTTTTCCTTTTCTTCCCAGAAGTAAGCGGTAATTCCCAGGAAACCGGAAGCGGTTTTCCATGTATGGCAGCCCAATCCCGACAATTGTATATAATCATAAACAGTATATTCTGTCCGGCTTACTCCTCTTAATTCCTCATTATCAATATCGTGAACGATTCTGCCTGCCAGAATACTTACTTGTGAAAGGATGAAAAGCAATGTATCTGTACGAAACCCGGCATGGTTTTCAATACTTTTTATTATAAGATCCTTTATTACGTCAATGAAACGTGACATCCTTATCATGTGCACTGCCCGGGCAGAGGTACTCAGAATATGGCATTTTACAAGAAATACCTCTGTTAAGCGGTTCAACCCCGTCCTCATTATTTCTTCAATAAAAGCATTCACCGATTTGATGAAATCCCTGTCCCGGGCATGTGTCCTTTTCCCGGATTCTTTATTTGTTTTCCGATTGCCTGAAACATCATCCCTTTTCCCTTTGAACAACCTGTAAGCCAGAACCGCTGCGGTACCAATCATCTTTCTTGTCTTCAGGCTCCCGGGAATAATCATTCCATCCGGATCTGAATCAAAGAAACTGGTAATTTCCATTTCTTCCGAAGGAAAGGAAATCCTTATTTTTTCCTTTTCATCAATTTTAAAATTATCATTCTTTTTTAAAAACTCATATGCTTTCCGGTAATTCTGAATTCCGCTCCATGCAATCAATTTCTTTATTGATAAATCCAGCATCCAGTTTTGCGGTTTATTCCCTGTATGAATAGTTTCCTCTATTATTACCGCATTATTTTCCTCTTTCTCTCCCAGGCCGGCAAGATGAAGTCCGCACATGACAATATGATGGCACATGCTTGTTGCAGGACAGGAACATTGGGTGCCGGAAAATCCGGTACGCGGAATACGAATCTCATATGTTTTGAAAAGGATTGTCACCCCTTCATCATCTTCCTTTATATCATTTATATTCTCCCTTTCCATATCCTTTCTGGCACGGCGGACTATTCCTTTACTTGTCAATGATTCCCAGTCCGTGTCATCCATAAGATGAGCTTTTCTTATTAATTCCTTTAAGAGAGAACGTTCTTTAGCCATTGAGTTAATTCCTTTGGGGTAAGGGCTGCAATATCCATACCCAGGGAAGACAGGTTCCCGGTAATTTCTTTATCATACACCGGGTGTACATCCTCATCCAGTGCGACAAGTCCCAGTAACCGCACACCGGCTTCCACCAACCTCCTGCAGCTGTTATATAATACCCGCGGGGGCGCACCCTCACAAAAATCCGTTATTAATACTAAAATAGTTCTATGCGGATAATTAATTAATTGTTCACAATACATCATTGCCCTGCCGATATTGGTACCCCCGCCTAACTGCACACCCATGAGAATCTCCACAGGATCATCGATATATGCAGTTAAATCCACAACCGAGGTATCAAAAATAATCAGTTTCACCGAAAGGGCGGGCATACCCGAGAAAATACTTGCCAATACCGAGCTATAAATCACCGATTCAAGCATACTGCCACTCTGGTCGACACAGAGGATTATTTCCCAGGGCATGGTTTTTTTTACCTGCGAAAAAAAACAAAGGGTCTCGGGCAGGACGGTTTTGTACTCACGGTGGTAATGCTTCAAATTTTTCTTTATTGTGTTCTTCCAGTCAAAATTATGTGCAACTTTCCAGTTACTTCTTCTTAACCGGTTCAGGCGTCCGGACAACACCTGGCGGACATAACGGGACAGCTCTCTCTTGATTTCTTCTACAACAGCGGCTATAATTTTCTTTGCTTCATCAAGAACATCCCTGTTTAAATGACCTTTGAAGGTAAGCAGCATTTTCAATAAATCAAAATCCGGTTCAAGATTTTTTAATATCTCTTTGTCTTCTATGATCTCTTTTATTTTATATTTTTCCAGGGCATGTTTTTCAATTGTTTTTATTGTTTCCTCTGGGAAGAGTTTCTTAATTTCCTTTATCCAGGAGGGAACAGTTAATTGACTCGGATCCAATGTCCCCTGCTGCTTTGCACCTTTCCATATACCGCGTCCTGCATATTCCCTGGAATAAATGAAATCCAGGGCAGCTTCCATTTTACGCTGCCTGGCAGAAAGGGATAAAGAGAGTTTCCCCGAGGAAAACTTACCAAGAACCATTCTCCACCGCAGCAAAACCTCCTGCTCTTTATCTTTTTTCATAAAATGACTCCAATCCATCTTCTTTCAGACTCTGTATAACCCGCTTTGTCAGTCCGGTATTAAACAGGAATTCTTTTTCATCCACCTGATAATTTATTAAAATTCCCGGATCACTTCCTCTATGCCTGCCGGCGATCGTTTCTGCCACTTTATCTGTTTCCGATGGAGTCAAAACGGAGAAAGCAAGCCTTAACTCCGGGAGTGCCTGTAAAAAAAATTCATCCTCCCATTCCATAAAAATTTTCTCTATTAATTGAACAAATTCAGAAATATGCCAGGCCGTTTCCCTGTTGGTAAATAAAAAACCCCTTATAAATCCGATTTTATCGGACCACACGGGAACAGAACTTGTCAGAAAACCTTTCACTTTTCGCAAAATAATATCCAGGGGCAATACATTCCTGTGAAGAAGAAGCCCGCCTATTGCCCCTGCAATAACCGGATTACAGTCCGTTTTATTCCAGAGTTCCATACACCGGTTAAGAAAATACTCCGCATCGATTACCTCTTTATCCGAAGACTCGATGATTACTTCCATGGCGGTGATACCATCTAACAACTCGCAGATATTGTTCTCGCTGTATTGCCAGAGATCCGAAAGCAACAGGCAGATTCTGTTATAAAGCAGACCGGTCAATTCATCTATAAAAAAACTGTTTTTACTCTGGTAAACGATATTCTCTGCTTTCATTACAATAAGCAGTTCAAGTGATTCCACACAGTTTGAAAATGCCGGATCATTTAAAATATTTTCCTTTATCTTCAAAAACAACGTGCCGAAAGACATTGACCTTGGGAAAAAAGAATCCAATTCAGATGCAAATCCCATCTGGTATGCTTTAAGCAGCCACCTTACTGCGACAAGACTGTTCCTCGCACCTCCTTCTTCCTCTAAAGATGCGAAGAGTTCCTCACTCCTGCGAACCACCGCCTCCGCTATGGTAGAACCATACGTGGCATTATCGATTAAGCAGGTTTCCGTTTGCGGACTCCAGGAATATTCCCACTGTTCCTTAATAAGCTTGTTTTTCACTATTCCTGTGACATCCGGTCCGCTTATGATCGTAAAGGAAGGAATATCCAAAAAACAAAGCTGATGAAAAAAATAACTCATCTGCCTGTGCCTGTCACTCCGGTAAATATCCAGCAGCACTTTCTTTTTTAAAACGTCAGTAAAAGAAAGGTTAAAAGAACGGGCCTTATCATAAAAATCCTTTACAATCGGTAAAGATTCAGCATCTTTTGTAATTTTTCCTATGTCCTTCCCGGCGAATAAGGTAAGAATAAGCTTTTCTATCACCATTCCTTCTGCATCCATTGTACCTTTTACAAACGAGCTCCGCATCCCGTCCAGGATGTCCATCCTGCCTGTCCCGGAATGACCGCGTAACCGGGCAAGGAGTAAAGCCTGCTCCAATGCCTGTATCTCATCTGCCGGTGATACTGAATAAGGGAGATTTTTTTCCCGTATATACCGGGCTGTTTCAACTACGGATTCCAGAGCGACCTTTGAATAACATTCCCCTGTATCTACTGCTGCATTCATTAATATTTCCCAGAATTTATGGTAAAAAAAGGGCGAAGGCATTCCCGCACTGTATCCATGCAACCTGTCCAGCCTGTCAAAGCTATATGGAATAAGATATGCCTTTGAATCACCCCCTGCTGTTGTCATCGTATAACCAATCCCATCTGACCGGGTGTTGTCGGGCAGAACCACTGCATGGAATCCCCCTGTCACAACAAGAATGATTCTGTCATCTGCTGCTTGTTCCTGTTTTTTTATTTCTTCTTTGATTCTGGAAGCCATATAACGTTCTCTTTCCAGTGTCACCTCTTTTTCCAATTGCTCTTTTCCCGTATTTTTACGCATAAGAAAACAGAAACATGCCAGTTCTTCGATAAAATAATTCGTGTCCTTCCTTAAAAAATCCACCTCGAAGAGATGATCCCACAGCTCATTATGATCCCTGCACCCTGTTCTTGAACAAAGCTCCGCGATAAATCTGTTCTGAAGAAAATACCATTCATGAAACAGGGAATCGGTGTACAACTCTTCACCGGTTTTCTCCCGGTGCAGGTGAACATACTCTGAAAAAGGCAGATCGATAAAATAAAGCGAGGCACCGATCTTCTTTCCCTCTGTCATGGCAACATACTCGGGAGAATATGAACAAAACGGATAACAGGCAGCCTGTTTGTGTATGCTGTTTGTCTCTATATACAGTGCAATTGGCGGGATCGTATCACAGGCGGTGATATGGGAAATAATATCTGAAAGATCTGCCGGACCTTCCATCAGAATTACCGATGGCTTTTTCTCCCGGATTATCTGCATTAAATGCCAGGCACAGGCAGGGCTGTGGTGGCGGACCGGAAAATAGATAAGAGAGGGGCATATAAGCTTCTTCACCTCTGTCTTTACTTCTGAATAAAGTTCTTTTATATCCATTACAGTACAGGTTGCCTGTTATTTTCTTTCAAGCCATTGTGCTGAATTCCAGAAATCCTTCCATTCCCTGGACTGGTTTGCACGTTTTTTTACGACAGTGTGAAAATAATGCCTGAATTTCTTCATATCTTCCGGATCATCCTTGAACACTGTCCCCATTATCTGCCGGGCAATATGCCCCGGTTCAAGGCGTTGTTTCCCGAAATAATACGCATCAATACCGGCAGACACACCAACAGCGACCGCTTCGGCAGTTGACATAACAGTGGTAGGCTTTTCTATGACGATTCCGTCTTCTGTCTGCCCGTTTTTCAAATCATGAAAGGTTGTCACCAGGACATCCAGGACATTCAGGGGTATTTCCATATCTATATCCACTTCACCTAACAGAAGTGTCGTTTGTTCATGAATGAGTTTCATTTCGATCTGTTTATCCTTTATAGGGAAAACCGTCTCGAAATTAAAACGCCTTTTTAAAGCACTCGACATCTCATGGACTCCCCTGTCCCGGACATTGGCAGTGGCAAGAATATTGAATCCCTTTATTGCACAAACGGTACTCTGTTCCCCTTTCAGTTCAGGGATATGCAGTATTTTATCGGACATAATGCTTATAAGCGTGTCCTGTATTTCCGGCTGGCAACGGGTAATTTCCTCGAACCGGACAATCATCCCTTCCGTCAGACCGGTATAGACCGGTGCAGGGACAAGTGATGCCAGGCCGGGGCCCTGTGACAGTAAAAGGGCATAATTCCATGAATATTTGATCTGGTCTTCGGTGGTTCCTGCCGTCCCCTGGATGGTAGTGGTGGATGTGCCTGAAATTGCAGCACATAAAAGCTCGGACAACATTGATTTTGCCGTGCCCGGTTCTCCCACCAGTAACAACCCCCTGTTGCTGATAAGGGTGACAATACACCGGTCTATCAGGCTGTCATCACCATAAAACTTTTGTTGTACGGTTATCGCTTTATCCTGATTTTTCAATTCACTCTTTCCTGAACCCAGAATAAACGTACGGACTGCATTCGGTGACAATTGCCAGCCGGGAGGTTTTTTCCCGGAATCGATCTTCTTTAAAGCTTCCAGTTCTTCCCTGTATAGTATCTCTGACGGTGCTTTAATTATTGTTTTCTTTTCCATTTAAAAATTCCTATCAATTCCCAACGATTTTCTCCCACCGGGGATCAAAACCTGTTCCTGCTTTTGCTGCGGATACCAGATCATTATAACATTCGCTGAGCAATACCCCGGGAATATCCTTTAAATACACCTGGTTTGAATACCCGTATGATTCATCGATTTTTATCTCAAAACAGAGGTTGTCCAGTGCCACTGTTCTGCTTTCCTCCGGTAAAGAATTGCCGGAGAAACTGATAACAGCCCGGAGTTTCAATGCCGGGAAATTCTTTTCATAGGTGAAAAACCATCCCCCATCCTGCGCCTGTCCCCGGGAATATCCTGCTTTTGTCAGGACATTTCTGAGTGTAAAGCTTTCAATAAGAAATCCCCTGAAATCCGAAAGCGCTTTTTCGTTTTTCTTTTCTTCCGGGAGTTTATAAAAATCCTTGCCGCATTGCATAAAAAGCGGTTCAACTTCATAATCATGTACATGATCCTGCCATCTTTTTTTTGTTTCCTCCGTAATATGAATGTCATGAATAATTCCAATTTCTGCATCATTATCGATGGTTACTTCTTCATCTTCCACATTGGTCAGACTCCTATCCGGCAGTGGCCTGAAAAGCAAGACAGTCCTGTTGTTTTCAAAAACAGCCCATATCAATTTCTGGCAGTAATGAGTGACAATGGGGTGATTATTCAAATATTCATTCCAGTCCGAGAATCTCCATCTTTTCTGAACACAGAATGCCTCATACAACCGATCTTTCTGTAATACAAGAACCTGCTTGAGTTCCTTTTTGGAAGCAGAAAAAAGTTTTTTCGCCTCTTTTGCAAGGGGTTCATTATCAGCCTTATTCGGCTGGGGCAGGGATTTTATGATCTTGTTCTCCTGATTTCGCAGGATAAGATCAAGGTGTTCATCCAGGGCAGCCGTAAAGATGCGGCTCCCGTAATCGAGAACCAGTTGCCCATTCTCATCCAGCCCTGCAGAAGGAATAGTACGGTCAGCAAGTTCATCCGGTGTCCATCCCTTCCGTTTTGCCAGCTCATTGATCTGGTTCTCTGCTTCTTCCTGGATCCCCCTGGTTCTGAACCGCCGGCCGATAGATAAAAGGATTTGATTGGCATTCTTGTCATCGATCCAGGCAAGCATCTGGATAAGGGCTTTCCCCTGTGCTGCCCTTTGCCCATACCAGTATTTGATGTAATCATATGCAGGTTTTATGGATTCCGGATTCCCACATGCAGCAGTTACTGCAAGCAACCCTTTAAACGCAATGGCAGACCCAAGGCACTCATTTTTGTAATGGTTTATCTTCTGCTTCAGATATGCCTGTTCATCCCAGTTTTCATAGTATTGGGGATATTTTTTTGCATGGGCTTTCATCTGGTTCGCATTCTGCCGGGCAAGCTGCACAGCTTCGTCGTGCGTATACCGGGGTATCGTATCCTGGTAAAGCCAGCTCTTCAGGACAAACTGTCCAAGCGCGTATGCATCTTCCCGGTTCATATTTCTACAGTACAATCGTAAATACGGGTCCGGAATTGGTGACTTTAATGCATATGACCGGATAATAAACCATGTTATAATTTCCGGCTCAACAGGTTGCCCGGTATCTTTCCATTTCAACACCGGCAGCTGCTTAAAAGCAAACCAGGACAGCTTATCCGGTACCCCTTTTGACATATTCTTTTTTGCTTCATCGAACAAACTTTCCCGGTCAATAAACTCTTCTGCCGGGACACCAAGGGCTTCCATGGCTTCCATGAACGCTGCCCTGACTTTATCTGATTTTTCTTTTTTCAAAGCAGCCTTAAGGTTGATAATACTTTCCCTGCATTCTATCTCCTTTAGCCACAGCGAGGCATTCATCCGTATATCCTGTTTCCCTGAATCCAGCCCCTCGATTATCTTTTTCTTACAATGCGGTAATTTCTGAACACACTGTTTTGCAAGGGGTTGTAATTCTTTTGTCCCTTCGAATGCCAGTTGCCACAATACCCCGGTAAATTGCAGGGGAATGGAAGGAAATGTCGATAAGGCTTTGAGTCCATTATATTTCTTGTTTACCCGCCAGTATTTTTCTGTGGATAATTTTTTTTCAGGCAGCAATCCGAATGCTTCCTCTATCAGATAAAGGCGGTCTGAAAAATATGGCCATATTTTATCATCAGCAAGATGAAAAAGAGGGCCGGAAGACCATCGTAAATATTGGAGCAGGTAACTTTGACCGATGATATCAGGATCAAGACCTATCATCTTAAATACCTGTGATAATTCATAAAGATCGATCCCTTTATCCAGGATATGATCCTTTAAAAGGTATTGAAACCGGTTAAACCAGTTCAACGCTTCCCGGTCTACCTCTACTACCCCATTTAATGCAATATACAATCGAACAGTATGGGCTAATGTTACTTCCGGCAAAAGGAGAAATTGATGTAATTTCTGAAAAAGAACCGGTTGGTAGATATTGCCAGGGGCTGGCTTATATGTCTTTGTTTTTACTATAAAATTTTCCATAAATGATTGAAGCTCTTTAGCGGAATCATCTGATATACAGGCAGGGGGATTGTACCTGTACCTGGTGTCCTTCTTCATTATTTGTGCGATTTTATTTACTTCCAGATTATAGAGATCAATAGATGTTGAAAACTGTTTTTTTGCATCTTCACTTAATGGTTGATAAACAGGAATTTCCTTTAATCCCGGAAGGTGAAAGTCAGGGGGATTCGTCTGTTCAGAAATGGTTTCAAGGATTGAAAGCCTTTCTGTAATAATGTCTTTTAATTTCCCGCCGGAGACAAGGCCGGCTTGCTCCTTCAAGAACCTTGCTGCATTATTCTGATAGTATGTCGCATAGAGGATGACGGCCTGTATCTTTTCCGCATTCCCTGCCTGCTGAATAATCCTTTCAAGGATTCCCTTTGTTTGTTTATCTTCCTTTAAAGGAAGTGCTGTTGCCGCTTCCCGCACCTTTTTCGACGAGGAAACTGCCGCTTGTACGATTTTCTCAAGAAACGGGGTGATTTCCACCTTGAAATTGTTAAATATCTGTAAGGCATGTTCCCGGATATTCACACTTTTATGGTCCAGTGCTTTATTCACAATATCCGGATATGCAGAAACCCTGTCGCGGAAACCATTGAGCTTGCATATCAGGATATTCGGCGTTGAGTAATAATACCGGGTAACGGAAAAAAAGACCTCATCCATGAGTAAATCCGGTTTTTCACCAACATATTCGAGCATCTTCTCCATCATCGGGAAATCGAAAAATCTTGATTTTATATCAAAATTACCACCCGGTATTCGATATGAAATAAAGGTAAGAAATACGGTAACCCACTGTAATGTATTGCCAAAGTTTTTGCTTGAAGAGAATTGTCCTGGATAAGGGGAAAGAGAGACAAAGACCCGGGCCAGTCTGTAATAAAAGGCCGGGTCAGAAAGGTGTGCTTTTAAATAAAATCCGGTATCCTGCTTTTTTTTATCCGTATAATAAATATGAGATAGTACTGATGCATGAGTTTTATTTCTTTGAATAATATCCTTTACCTGGATGAGTACTCCCGCATCAACATCATCGAGTAGATAGGTAAGAAGATCGTTTGTTATCCCTTTTTTATATTTCTCTATCTCCCTGAATTCATTTTTTAAAAAATGAATCCATTTTTCGTCCAGACCTGCTTTATTCTGATATTTTCCTTTATCACCGAATATTCCCAGGAATTTATCCTCCATTTTAAGAGCTTTTCTCTAATTTTATACGATTCTAATAGAAGAACAAGTATTTTTTTAAATTTTAACATCAAACAAACTTGACTAACTTAGCTAAATTCAGTAAACTAATATTAAAAATATCTAAGGAATCAGGTATGAAATTGGTAAATATTCATGAAGCAAAAACAAGACTTTCATCTATATTACATGAGATTGAAAAAGGAGAAACGTTTCTCATCTGCAGACATGGTATTCCAATCGCAGAACTTATACCACATAAAAAGGCAGATCGATTAACATATCACCCGGTATTAAGAAAAATATCGGTTAACTATGATCCCACAGAAGATCTTACTCAAGAGGAATGGGGAGAAACCGAATGATTCTATTGGATACCTGTACTCTTTTATGGCTTGCATATAAACAAGAGATGTTAAGTGAAATTGCATTAAAGATAATAAATGATACTGCTTTAGTCTGTATTTCTGCGATAAGCGGATTCGAGATCGGAATAAAATACAAATCCCGAAAGCTTCAATTGCCAATACCACCGGATGAATGGCTTATAAGCACATTGAATCATCATAACATTCATACATTAGCATTGGATATTCATATTGCTGTAAAAGCGACGGAACTTCCACTTATTCATAAAGATCCGTGTGATCGTTTTATTATTGCCACTGCAATTATCAATTCAATTCCTGTAATAACAAAAGATGAGCGGTTTGCTGAATATGGAATTAAAGTTATCAATTAGCTTCTTTTTATACAAAAATAAAACCACTGAATACACGGAAAACACTGAATGAAGATGAATTATAATATTCCCGTGACTTCTGTGTATTCATTGGTTTTAAAAAAACCTGTTCAGGCGTTCGCACCATTACAAATAAAAAACTTGACACACAACAATAATATTATTAAAAATAGAGTAGAATTCTTTTTAGCGGTTATCATTACAGGAGGTACGTCATGGGACCGGTGATTATGATTGTATTGTTTGTTATTCTCTGGATACTTGCAACGCTTTTTCAGCCGATCAAGGATATGATCGAGACGCGGCTTTCCGGGAGTACTGGCAGTCTGCCGGAGGTAACAGTAAAGGATGAATCAGAAGGGAATAAATCAGCAGACAGGCAGGAAAAAAAGAAGGTTACCTTCAACATCTATCCGAAATCCGGCTATTGTGATGTGTGCAGCAGGATGGTAAAACCGCATGAAGCGTATCTTGTACCTGTGGATATCTTTTATGATTCAGAAGAATACAGGGAATACCTGAAAAATCATCCAAAGGCCAAATCCATTATTGCTTCCAAAGGTATTGATGGATATATTTCCGAGATGAAAGCACAGGATAAAACAGAATATTCAACGATCTGTCCGGATTGTATTCATATGTTTGAAGAATAAGATGAAACAGCTTTTCTTTAGCTTATCTCAAAAAATTTATTTTTATATTCTTCCACATCAAATCCGAGAAGGGAGCCAAGTTTAACAAGACGTCTTAACCTGTTGAATCCCTTAAAATCATTTTCCGCCTCGATTTTATCGAAAGAATACTTTTTACTCGCTTTCAGTAGTTGAAAAATCCTGTCCTGCGCCCGGGTGATTTCCGGTTCGGTTCCAAATTCCCTGCATGTTTCAAGAAGATGAACAATAACCCTGGTTGTCTCTTCTTCAATATCTTCAGTTAACCTGCCCGTCTGGTAGGTAATCATTGCAGAAATTTTCTTTTTCAGGCTTTCAATGTCAACAGATAGTTCATATTCCTTTGTGAAAATAACCAGGTTCTTTACCTGTACCAGTTCCGATTCCGGTGGTATAACAGTAGGATCTACAAGGATTTTTTCAAATATGCGGTCAATAAGGAGCTCGGTAAGTTCGATTATTGTCTTTGGTCTGTGGACATGCATCTTCTTCAAATAGATAAGAGCATCCATGGCTAAACTTAAGGACTTCTGACTTTCAGAAATACAACTGTCCACCACATGTGTCGATATCGTATTGGTAATATGTGTGCGAAGTTGTATCGGTAAATCACCGGCAAAAATCTCAATCGGTTTTTCATATCCTCCATCCGGCTTTTTCTTCTTTAAGGTGAGGGTAACACCCTCCAGGTCTGATTCCGACAGGGTAAAATGGTACTCTGCTGTATTAAAGAGAGTGTAATCTGTTACCGTGATATCTCCAACACGCCGTGGAAAAGAAGGTTTGGAATCAGCATTATCAACCTGAAAATTCTCTTTTTTAAAGAGCCCACAAGTATCATTTTTATACCTGGTACCGGAACATAATTCGGAAAGGATGAAGATTGCTGCTCCATGATGAAGTTCCTTTATATGGGACATAATCACTGTTTCTACAATATTCCTCCCGGAACCATAACCCGGGATATTGCTTCGTGCATTCTCCAGTTCTGCAAGAAATGGAGAAATGATATCCTGGTCGGTAAATCCATTATAAAGCCCCAGGGCTTTCATTGCATAACGAAGATTCTGAGTGGCTTCAAGTCCTGAAATCTCCGAAAAAAACCAGCCGCAGGAAGTGAACATGAACATTGAAAACTTCTGGCCTTCAAGCAGGGTAAAAAAAAGTTTGAGTGTTTCAGCATCATCAGGATCTTTCCTGTCAATATATTTCCTGGCATATTCTATCCTGTCAACTTCCCGGGTAAGCACTTGAATATATGTATTCCTGATTTCCATAGGGTCCTTTTGAGTAAGCGAGGTTATCTCTTTTATATATATTGATTTCAACTGGTCCCGCAGATAAGAAAAAGCGTTCCTTAATGGGGTACGCCATTCCTGATTCCATTCCGGCGGACCTCCTGTAGTGCATCCGCAGTTTCTATACCACCGGGCAATCCCATGAACACAACTCCAGGAAGTACCAAGGCCTTTTTCCCCTTCTTTTAATTTGACAAGATGCGTTGGCGTATGGGATTCCAGATAATGCCCGTAATTTGTAAACTCAAGATCATCGCCCTGTTTTACCAGTTTTGTTAATGCTGCAAGACACATGTCTCCAAAGGGTTCATGGTGTCCATATACCTCTCCATCTGTTGCAATGGAAATAAGGTAGTCAGGATCGGCATTCTGTTTAAACGAGATTAACCGTTCATACAATTTATCTGCATTGCGTAAAAAATGTTGAAAGGATATCCCGGTAGCAAGGATATGGTTATAAAAAAAGATATTAATCAATCCATGGGGCCTTTCGATAAGATAAGGGATACCTGTGGGGGCAGGATTATTATGAAGAGATTGCCATTTATTTGAGCCAATCGGGCAAATTGCCTCGGCCTGCCAGGGAGAAAGAATGATAAAACGTATCCCCTCTTCAATAAGAAAATCAATTATATGCAGATTTACCGCAGTTTCCGGCAGCCATAACCCCTCGGATTTTCTTCCAAAATGATGTTCAAAGTCCTTAAGCCCCCAGATGATCTGTGTTTTTACATCTTCATTAGAACAGAGGGGAAGAATCGTATGATTATAAGCCTGGGCAATGGCATTTCCATGACCTGAGTTCATTACCCTGCTTATCCTGTCTGCTTCAATAATATTATCATATACATAGCGTTTTTTTTCCTTTAACCAGCTCAACAGTGTTGGTCCGAAATTAAAGGAGATATAACAATAGTTATTGACAATATCAGTAATCTGACCAAAGGAATTCAAGGTCCGTGACATTGAATTTGCAGCATAACATTCTTTTGTTATTCGTTCATTCCAATCATGGTATGGATGCGCTGTGTCCTGGTAAGGAACGATTCCCAACCATGGGTCTTCTCGTGGAGGCTGGTAAAAATGCCCATGAATAATCAATTTATTCTTCATAGTTAAAGTATTGCTGTTTATCCCGGCTTTGTAAAGAGGTTCCCGGTTTGTAATCCGCTGTTTTCTTTATTCTTTTTATCATATATTTATTTGACGCCTGGAATTGTTACTTGACATGGTTTATTCTTTTGTCTAGTATATAGGATGAAGAAAGGAAATTTGTATAGAAAGGCATGAGAAGAGAACGACTCCTGCAAATGGAGATAAACGAATTAAAGAAAATAGCAGAAATGGAGAATCTTGATTATTCAGAGGAAGATTCCAGGGATATTCTCATTGATCTTATCTGGGAGGCATATACAGAACGTCTGGAAGAAAAGCGGGGACAGGATAATTATACGGTCCAGGTGGAAGAAACAAAGTACACCATTACCCAGGATGTTGAATTGGAAGTAAGTGATGAAGCAGACTATCCTTTACCTGCCAGGTATAATCAAACGAGGATTATTTTTATCACAAGGGATCCATTCTGGGCTTATGCATACTGGGAAATCGATGAAAATACGATTAAAACAATTAAAGCCGACCAGGATTTTGAAGGATTATACTTGAGAGTCCATGATATCAAACTTATCAATTTCGATGGGACCAATTCCAATTTTTATTTTGATATCCCGGTTCTTCTTTCGGATAGGAAATGGTATATTAATGTTCCTCATGCAAACAGTGTGTATATTATTGAGCTCTCCTATTCATCCAGGGGAGAAAGGAAGTTAATAGCCAGATCGAATGTCATAAGTACTCCAAGGGAAGATATTTCCAGTGTTATCGATGAAGAATGGATATCTCCAAACACAGACAAAATTATTGATATGATCAGAAAGGACTTTTCAAGTTTTCATCCGGCATCTGCCGGTATTCCGCAAAGAATCATATCTTTTATAAGCTCGAGCTATATCCCCTATGGATCCTGATTACATCCATAAGAATCTTATAGGAGAAAATAAATGTCAAAAGGATATTTTGCATTAGTACTTCATGCACATCTCCCATTTGTACGCCATCCTGAATATGAACGCTTTCTGGAAGAAAACTGGCTGTATGAAGCGATTTCAGAAACGTACCTCCCCCTTTTAAGGATATTCCGGCGACTGGAAGAAGATAAGATTCCCTTCCGGCTCACATTAAGTGTTTCTTCCACACTGGCAGCTATGCTGGGAGATGAGTTGCTGCAAAACAGGTACATAACACACATTGAACGTCTTATTGAACTTTCGGAAAAAGAGAAAAAACGGACAGAGAATGAACCGGAGTTCAATAAGCTTGCCTCCATGTATTATGATATATTTAAACAAAATTATGAAGATTTTACAGAACTATATAAAAAGAATATTTTAAAGGGAATAAAGTACTTCCAGGAAAAAGGATACATTGAACTCATTACCTGTAGCGCTACACACTGTTTTCTCCCTTTTCTTGAAAATTATCCCCGGAATATAGAAGCACAAATAAGACTGGCAGTACTTTCCCATGAAAAAATATTTGGACAAAAGCCAAAGGGATTCTGGCTACCGGAATGCGGCTATTACCCGGGAATCGAAAAACATCTGAAAGAAAACGGTATCAATTATTTTTTTACCGATACTCATGGAATTCTCTTTGCCGAAAGAAAACCGGTGTATGGCATTTACGCCCCTGTTTGCTGCAATAATCTTGTGGCTGCATTTGGCAGGGCACCGGCATCCTCCTGGGCTGTCTGGTCTGCCGAAGATGGCTACCCGGGTGATTATCAGTACAGGGAATATTACCGGGATATCGGATACGATCTTCCCATGGATTATATCCGGCCTTATATTCATGAAGGAGATTTACGGATTGATACAGGCATAAAATATTATGCAATCACCGGGTCTGAGAATAAAAAACCCTATGACCGGGAAAAGGCTATGGAAAAAGTGAAAGAACACGCAGATAATTTTGTTTATATGCGATGTAACCGGATCGAAAAATTGGAATCCCAGATGGACCGCCCCCCGATTATCGTGACTCCTTTTGATGCAGAATTGTTCGGGCACTGGTGGTTTGAAGGACCTGAATGGATCGAAGCTGTGGTAAGAAAAATAGCTTTAGAAAAAAATACCATTACAATGATTACCCCTTCCGATTACATGGAGATTCATAGTTCAAATCAGATATCTACACCATCATACTCAAGCTGGGGAAATAATGGCTATGCCGAAGTCTGGCTGGAAGAGAGTAATGACTGGATTTACAAACATATTCATATAGCATCTGAACGTATGATTGAGCTGGCCCAACGTTTTCCAGCTGCAGAAGGAATAGAGAAAAGGGCACTTAACCAGGCAGCACGTGAACTTTTACTGGCACAATCGTCAGATTGGGCTTTTATCATGAAAACGGGCACTACGGTCCCTTATGCAGTAAAAAGAACACGAGAACACCTCTATAACTTTACAACACTTTATAAAGCCCTTGTAAAAGAAGAAATCGATGAAAAGTGGCTTTTTTCCATTGAAAATAAAAACAATATTTTCCAGGATATTTCTTATCTGGTTTTTTCTTAACTATTGCTTTATCAGATAATTGTTAAGAATTGGCATCAGTATGGTAATCTGAATCTTCATGATATTCCCTTTCAATACTGATAAGCCGTTCCAGTTTTATAAGCTGGAAAGTTTTGAGCAAGCTGTCACTGCACCCGCGGATTTTAATTGTTCTACCGGCTTCTTCCAGCCTTTTCTGATAGAGAAAAATTTTCCCTATACAGGAAGAGTTGATTGAATCAACATCGGTAAAATTCAAGGTGATTATTTTCCTGTTTTTTTCTTCCAGCTTTCTTAACTGGTCTTCGAAGGATTCAGTTGCTTCCATTCCCATGAGGGTTCCATGGACTTCAAGGATTATTTCTCGAGTAGAAATTTCTTTAATCACAAACCTCATAGTATATCTCCTGAAAAATTACCTTACCATACCTTATAAGAATACTCCATTTTTTATATACTGTGATAAATCGATCCGATTCATAAGCTCAAGATGATAATTAGTTATATTTTCATTCCTTGTTGATTGCATGGTGATTTTACATACCCTGTAGACAATCATTTTCGCTGTTTGTAATGGTAATTCCAGGGGATTACCATTTAAATCAACAAGCTGATTTATCTTTAATGTATGCGGTATCTCCCTGCGATCACCTTCTGGATATAATATCTTCCGGGTTGATGTAATCATAATTAAAACCTACCCTGTTTCTTAATCTTTTTCAATATATAGCCTATTTTTTTTTATTTTTATTCTCCTCCACAAGGGTAAAAGGCATTATTTTTTTCTCTTCTGTCCGTTTACCTGGACGGTTCGGATGGATAATCTCCTCAATAAGGGTCACAGCCTGAAAAGGAATCATGATATGATCTACACTACCAAAATCTTTTCTGATATCATCATCCTGGGGATTTATTATGATTTTCTTTGTATCTTCAAACACCAGATCTTTGATTGATACAAAATAAGGATGTGTCAAATCGAGTTGCTTTGCATTCAACTGGATTTCCTTTTCTTTCCACTTGAAATGTACTTTATATAAGGACAATACTATTCCTCATTCTTTTGTTATACTTTTTATTCGACATAAATACAATTATAGATTATAAAAGATAAATAGCATTTGTCAACTGGATTTTTAGAACAAGAGTAAATGCTGGTAATAGAGGGAAATATAAATAAAAAAGTGAAATTACAGACAGACTATGGTCAACCGATCGCTCCCTGGACACCCCTTTTTTCCCATTTTTTTAAATCCACAACTTTAGCAAGTGTCGAGTTTAGATCTTTAATCTCCTGGCGTATCCTGTTCTCTGCTTCCAGAACATCAGCTGCCCTGTTTGCCATTTCCACAACACGGTCTCCGGGAAGGACCATTACCCCATCATCATCTGCAACAATCCAGTCCCCTGGTTCAATTTTCTGACCGGATATGGTAACCGGGGTATTAATTTCCCCGAGTCCGTGCGGGTCCCCCGCCTCGGAAACCACGAGCTTTGTCCATACTGGAAAGTTGAGTTTCCGTATATCACCTGTATCCCGGACAGCACCATTAACGACAATACCGGCAATTCCCTTGTTTTTAGCACTCTCCGATGCCAGCTCTCCCCAGATTGCAGGAGGCTGCCCATACGCATTGATGACAATCACCTCTCCCTGTTTAGCTACATCAATTGCTTCTACTGGTTTTGCCCAGTCACCTGGTATGGTCCGGACAGTAACTGCGGGACCACATATATGAGTGCCCTTGATGAGCTGCTTTATCCCATACAGACAGGGTAACCGGTGGGTACCGTCGGAAATATTACTTGTCCTTACCATGGTAAGTATCCGCCTTAAGTCCGCTTCTCCTGTCCGCTTGAAAAGGGTCGTCTCCACTGGTTTACAGGTGTTCATTGCTTGCTTGATAGCTTCTGCGGCTTTTTTTACATCAATTGCTTTTGTAATGGCACCACCGACAATAATCACATCTGCACCGGCTTCAACAGCAAATGCTGCTGTTTCACTGTTCAAGCCCCCGGCAACAGCAACAATAAGATCCGTCTCTTTTCTTATGAGCTTGAGTTGTTCAAGAGGGTCTTTCCCCTCCATCTGTGCATCGATGGCACAGTGTACATCGATCCAGGCAACACCCAATTCCCGGTATTTTTTTATAAGAGGGAAAGGATCCCGCACACCAAGAAGATCAACAGCAACCTTAATCCCATAGTGGTGGCCTGTTTCAACACATTCACGGATTGTATTCATGGTTGCTGTCCCAAGTACGGTTATAATATTAGCCCCTGCTTTTGCCGCTGCTTCTGCTTCAATCTTCCCGGCATCCATTGTTTTCATATCTGCAATAATTGTCTTATCCGGGAAAAGATCACGGAGTTTACGAATCGAGTTCAGACCTTCTGATTTTATTAAAGGCGTGCCCGCTTCAATGTAATCTGCACCGCCTTCTGATGCCTTTTGGGCAACATCAATTGCCCTGTGTAAATCTACAAAATCCAGAGCAACCTGAAGTTTCGCATTACTCATTTTCTTTTCCTTTCTATTGTGCCACTATCCTGTTTCAATCCTCATTCAGACAGTGCCTGTCAACAATAAAACTGGTTTTACCTTACAAAATTGTATATCCACCAGCAGGATGTGTCAATACGTAACATTATCATCCGGTTTTTTTCATTCAGTCCCGGGCAAATCAGCAACTACTTAAGAATTAAGAATTTTATTGATATAATAAACAGATGGGTGTATAATAGAACAGGAAATTGATATAACAATATCTCAGGTTAATGAATTGGGATGGTGATTTTTAGATTAAAATAATTGCAGCTATTATTTTCTATTAATAAGGTAATTTTATATAAGAATTTAAATGAAGAAAAAGAATGAAAATTCATTTAGCACTATCATTTTTAATCAGTATAATCTACTCAATGTAGAGTACGAAAATGCCTATTTCAAGGTCTGGCGTGTAAAAGACTTACATGAAAAAAAGGAATTGCTTCTTAGTCAATTTAAGAAAAAAATCGTTTCATACCGCGAGCAGGATATAATAAGATATAAAAGCGAGATGGATATTCTCGCAAAAGTGGATCATCCCAATATTTTAAAGATTTATGGTGTTAAAGAATATGACCACCTGCTTTATACGATTAATTGTACGACGGTTGGAAGCCGGCTTTCAGTCCATCTGACAAGGGACAAAACATTTGATCTTTTCACTATTCTTACTGTAATAAAAGGCATTTCCAGGGCACTTTCCTGTTCCCATTATTATAATATTATCCATGGTTCTATAGAACCGGATAAAATCTGGCTTAAAATCAATAACGGGAATGCTTCCGTTATTCAACTTTCCGGCTTTGGACTATTCCCATTTATCGATCTCACTACAATTTCTGATTCAAAATCAATACTTAATACAGTAAGCTATCTTTCCCCGGAGGCAGTTGGAATCATTAACAGCCCCATTAACCGGGTAAGCGATATCTATTCATTAGGAGTGCTTTTTTACCAGCTCTGTACCGGAAGACTCCCATTTTATGACGATACTATCGAAGGGCTGGTGCATAAGCATATTGCAGATTCTTTTATTCCCCCCAGTCAAATAAATAAAGATATCCCTCCCGGCCTTGATGATATAATTTCCAGACAACTGCAAAAGGATCAGGATAAGAGGTATCAAACGATCGAAGCCTTTTTGACAGATATGGAAAGTCTGGAGCAGAAAGTCAAAAAAGAAAAAAATAAAATAGCCAAACCTGTTGAATTATGTCTGAATACGTCATTTATCGGCCGCAGGAGTGAAATTAATGCTATTAAGAAATGTATTAAAGAGACTGTACTCCCCAAAGGCCGGCTTCTCTTAATCGGGGGTGAAAGTGGTTCCGGTAAGACCCGGTTAATCGATGAATTTAAAGAACTCATCGACAGGAATAAGGTGTGTGCTGTTTTTAGCAGGTGTTTTCAAGGAGAAAGCAAAACACCATACTCCTCCATACATGATATTCTTGAACAATTTAATACGTTCCATTCTCAGTTGAAAAAAGACGAACAACAAACAGAAAAAATAAGACTTACCAATTGTGTCGGTCATTTCGGACAAATTATATTGCAGGTAAATGATAAACTCTCGTCCATCCTGGGAAAGGCAGAACCATTAATTGAACTGGAGCCCGAAAAAGAAAACAAACGTTTTTATGAGGTATGTACTGAATTCCTCTGTTCCCTGGGGAACAAAGAAAGACCATTTATCCTGTTTATTGATGATCTACAATGGATTGATGAGGGAAGTCTTGCTATTTTGAATGAGATCATGCCGGTGATTCATAAATATCCTTTCCTGATCGTTGGCACATATAGAACAGAAGATATAGCAGATGATCATATAATCAAAAAAGTTCTAATTAATAATAATATACAATTACTAAAATTGGAAAATCTGCATTATTCGCATTTACGATTATTATTAGCGGAATTACTGAATTCGGAACTGGATGATGTTCTGGGTGAACTTACCGGTTATATTATGAACCAGGGTAAAGGAAATCCCTTCTTTTCAATTGAACTGGTAAAACATCTTTTTGCAGAAGACATTATATATAAAACAAATAGCAAATGGGAATTAAACTGGACAAATATAAATATACAGGATATACCATCTTCCTTAATTGATTTTATTTTAAAAAGAATTAAACTCCTTTCGGAAAGTGAAAGAGATTTATTAAGCTGTGGAGCAGTAATCGGTTCAATGTTTTCCCGTGAATTGCTAAAATCAATCAGCAATAAAAGTATAGAAGAAATAGAAAAAACACTGAACAAAGCATTCCAATTGCAATTAATCGGGGAAAGGATGCTTTTTTCACAAAAAATCCGCTTTTCACATAATAAGATTCATGATGCTTTCAATAACTATATTGACCAGACATCCAGAAAAGAGATTCACTATAAAATAGCTTTATTTTATGAAGAAAAGGGGGTAAAGAGTGAAAGTGATATCTTTCTGATTGCCAATCACTATATCAAATCAGGGAATAAATCTAGAATTCTTGAATTTGCTTTAAAAGCCGGGGATCTGGCCAGAAGTAAATATGCTAATGAAGCTGCAATCAACTATTATGGTACAGTAAAAAAAATCCTTGAACAGAATAATCAGAAAGGAATTCAAGCCTGGATAAAAGTAAATGAAAAACTTATTGATAGTTATCTTTTAACAGGAAACAGTGATAATGCGATAAAAATTGTTCATAATGCATTACCCCATATAAAAAGTAAGTTCTCGCAAGCCGTATATTTTTGTAAACTAACAACCGCGTTTTATAAAAAGGGTGATTATAGAAAGTGTGAAGAATACGGGAAAACCGGATTAAAATTATTGGGAGAATATTTACCGACTTCAAAAAAAGCAGTACTCATAGGATTATTAAAGGAATTATTCATACATATAATCCATAGCCTCTTTTCGTTCACCATGTCAAAAAAGAATAAAAATAGAAAATATGAATTAATCTGCCAGTTTTATTCCGTATTGAACTGGACATATATATTAAGCGATCTTACAAAATTCATCCGTTCAATATTAAGAATGCTGAATTTTTCAGAGGCAAAAATCGGAGAATCAAAACAACTGGCATTTTGTTATAATGGTTATGCCGGTCTTTGTATGGCAATACCTTTTTTCAAACGGGCTTTAATTTATTTTAACAAAGCATTGCGTCTACGGGAAGAAATTCATGATGAGTATGGAATTGCACAAACAATTCAATCACTGGGATTTTGTTATGAATTAATGGGAATGTATAATAAATCAATAACATATCTCAAACAGGCAAAACATAAGTTTTCAATTATAGGTGATGTGACGGATTACGGGAGATCCTTACTCGGATTGGCGGAAAATTATTATCTTTTATCTGATTATAAAAAAGCTCTTTGTGCGGTAAAAGAATATCATAAAATTGCTTTAAAATCAAAAGACAACTATTCCCTGTCCAACAGCCATAATCAATTCTTTAAAATATATCTTGAGACAGGAAATTTGAAAGAAGCAGAAATAAATTTATTGAAAGGATACTATATAAGCAAAAGAAATAAAGTTGAAGCTGTTTACTGTTTATCTATTATCGATTCAGGCAGGTATTACCTGGAACAGGAAAAAACAAAGGAAGCACTCAACTATTTAAATAATATTGATATGTTAAATAAAGTAAAAGCAATTGTTACGCATTACATTTGTTATTTGTATAATTTAAAAGCAGAAACCAGAATTACTGATTTTCATAATAATACATATTTTCAAAGAAAGAAAAGAAAAAAGGATCTTCGTAAAATCAAACGGGCATGCAGAATAGCTTTGAAGAAAACAAAACTATGGGCTACTCATTATGGAGGTGCTTTAAGAGAGACTGCAAAATATTATGGCATTATTCATGATAATGTGAAAGCAACACAGTTTTTTATTGCAAGCATAGAACATAATGAAAAAATCGGCAGGAAATTTGAAAGCGCAAAATGTTATTTTGAATATGGCAAATATTTAAAAACATATGTTGATGATATTCAGGCAAATGAATATCTGTCAAAAGCTTATTATATTTTTAATGCGACAGGAGCTTCTGGTTACCTTCAAAAAACCGAGAAAATTCTCGACACATTTTCCAGGGATATCTCTTTTTTAGAGAAATTTAAAGATAAAATTCGTCTTGCATCGATCATTAACTTAAGTCAGAAGATAAGCTCTATATTACACATTGAAAGCTTACTTGATACAATTATTAAGGAAGCAATATCCATAACCGGTGCTACCTATGGCGGATTTTATATCCTGGATGAGAAAGATAATGACCTGAAATTAAAAGCATCGATATCTGTTCGAAACAATAGTGATTGGAGCCGGTTTATTCATTTCAGGGAATATATTGCGCGTGTTGTTTTTGATACCGGCAAGATGATTTTTACCCGGGATTTATCAAAATATAAAAAGATAGATGAATGGCATCATTTAGCTATCGAAAAAATAAAATCGATCATATGTCTCCCCATAAAAGTACATAAGAAAAAGATCGGGGTGTTTTATATAGATAGCGATCAATCACACTCGGTATTCAATGATGAAGACGTTCAGTTATTGAATGTTTTTTTGTCCCAGGCCGCAATATCAATAGAGAATGCTCAATTATATAAAGGGCTGGGTGAAAAAGTGGAAGAACGGACTTTACAATTACAAAAAGCGATGAAAGATCTGGAAATATCAAACAGGGATTTACAACATTTTGTCTATATTATATCACATGATTTAAAAGAACCACTCAGAATGGTCTCCGGCTTTCTTCAATTACTGGTGAAAAGATACAAAGATAAATTGGATGAAAATGCGAACGAATTTATTGCATTTGCTGTGGATGGGGCAAACCGGATGACCTTAATGATAGAAGATTTATTAAAATATTCCCGGGTCGGCAGGCAGGAAAATGAAATTAAAATGGTAGACTGTAACGGGATAGTAAGCGATGTAAAGAAAAATCTCACCATCCTTATGGAAGAACGCAAGGTAAAACTTTTTGTGGGAAAACTACCCGTTGTAATGGGATACCGGACGTTGTTAGTTCAATTATTCCAGAATTTAATAGTAAATGCGATTAAATTCTGTGAAGCAGAGATACCTGTTATTCATATACAATTCGTAGAGAGAGATTCAGACTGGGAGTTTCAAATAAAGGACAATGGTATTAGTATTGCAGAGGAATATCAGGAGAAAATTTTTCAGATTTTTAAACGTATTGATAGAGAGAATAAGTATTCCGGGACAGGAATAGGTCTTGCACTTTGTAAAAAAATAGTTGAACAACATGGGGGTACTATCTGGGTAGATTCTGTTATTGGTAAAGGCTCGACCTTTCATTTTACCATTCAAAAGATCGCACAGTAGTAGTTTTCATCCGGATCATATATATTTTTATTGGTAATGACCTTTTCCGTGCATATACTTATAGGTATATTGAAATAATATATCCTTGAATATAACACAAGAAGATACGATTGATTATGAATAGTACCCTTGTTGATATATTACAATCGCTTGATAAAGTAGAAAATACGGGTATTACTTTCATTTCTCGTGATAAACCGGATAAATTTGTTTCTTATTCACAGGTTTACAGGAAAGCTCTTTCAATTCTCAATAATTTACAGGAAATAGGTAAAAAGCCGGGGGATGAGTGTATTTTCCAGATCAAGGATAATGAACAGTTTATCTATTCGTTCTGGGCGTGTATATTGGGAGGTATTTACCCTATTCCTGTTACTGTTGGCTCAAATGATGAGCACAGATTAAAGGTATTGCGGACATGGGAAACCTGTAAAGCCCCTTTTTTAATCACTGATACATATGTATTGGGGAAACTCACCTCTTTTTGCCGGCAAAAAGGATGTATAAAACAGGCAGAACAGATACAGAATAACTATGTGATTATTGAAGATATATTTACTTCCGGCAACGAGGGGAAAATATATTCTCCTGAACCGGAAAATATAGCTTTTATTCAGTTTTCTTCCGGTTCCACCGGAAATCCAAAAGGAATAATCCTTACTCATTATAATCTCATAACCAATAGTAATGATTGTAAAGCCGCGTTAAATTGTACAGCAGAAGATTCAACATTCAGCTGGATGCCTCTTACGCATGATATTGGACTCATCGGATTCCATATCTTCCCCTGTGTACAAAAAATAAATCAGTATATTTTATCGCTGGAATCCTTTTTTCTTTCCCCGCTTCTTTGGTTTCAAAAGGTTTCGGAATACAGGGCAACAATTCTTGCCTCGACGAACTTTGGCCTTATCCACCTTCTTAATGCTTTTACTATACAAAGGATGGCAGGAATAGATTTGTCTTCTGTAAGAATGTTTTGTCTTGGTGCAGAACCTATTTCAGCATCTTTATCTGAAAAGTTTGTTCATTTATTATCCGGATTCAAGTTAAAAAAAGAATCCATATCACCGGTATATGGACTGGCAGAAGCCACTGTTTCTGTATCCTTTCCCGGGACAGAATCGGAACTTAAAACAATTACTGTAAAACGGCAATCCCTGCTCATCGGATCTGCAATAGCCAGGGCGGATATCTCTTCCACGAATAGTGCCACGTTTGTGAGTGTCGGCAGACAGGTAGAACATTGTGTAATAAGGATATGTGATGATAATGAAAATGCGCTTGGTGAAGGTATTGTTGGACATATACAGATCAAAGGGGATAATGTTACCCGGGGTTATTATAATGCTGATAAGGAAACGCAATCGTCATTTACCAGAGATGGATGGTTTCAAACCGGAGATGTGGGATTTATTGCAGACATGGATCTCTACATTACCGGACGGGTGAAAGATATTATCATTTTAAACGGACAAAACTATTATTTGAATGATATCGATAGAATTATAGAAGAACTACCCCGGATAAGAAAGGGACACATTGCTTCAATAAGTGTGTTCGATGAAAAAACCAGTAAAGATGAATTAATTCTCTTTATTACCTATAGAAAGAATGACCTTGAGATCCTTGTATCTCTTATAAAAGAAATACAAAAGTACCTATACTACAAGATAGGACTTACCTTTACCTGTATTATACCAATAAACAGGGTTCCGGAAACGACCAGTGGAAAACTCATGCGATATAAATTAAAAGAAAGATATATTTCCGGTGAATTCAATTCAATTATAGAAGAGCTTTCTTCTCTTGTCGATATCTTTGATAAGAATAATAGTATAATGTCTGAATCCTCAATTACAGAGATTCAAATTATGCATATGTTAAAGAAGTTATTTCACCTTGAATCGATAAAACCGGAAGATAATTTCTTTGAACTTGGCGGTGATTCCTTTAAAGCAGGTATGCTCATATCATCATTAAATAAAGAATTCCATGTAAAAATCAAGCTGGACGATCTTTTCTACTATCCTTCGATCCGGGAGCTTGGGCAATATATTGAAAATTTAAAACAATCGCTGTTTGAAGAAATACCAAAAGCGGAAAACAAAGAGTACTATTGCTTATCCCCTGCTCAAAAAAGAATGTTTTTCCTTTATAAATTCCAGGAAAATACGAAAGCTTACAATCTTTTAATTGCCTTAAAAATAAAAACATTCCCGGATATCCACAAAATAGAAGAAGTGCTGAATAAAATAATAAAGAGACACGATTCCTTAAGAACAAGATTCGTTTATGTGGATAAAATACCGATGCAATATATAGAAAAAAAGATTGATCTGCACCTGCAGGTATTCAAAACAGCCAATAAAGGTGACCTGGAAGAAATTTATAATTACATAGAAAAAATAAATTTACCGTTTCGCCTTCATTCTGAAAACCCTCTGTTTCGATTCGGAATCATTATTATTTCTGACTATGAATATTTATTGGTACTTTGTGTGCATCATATTATAGCAGACGGCACATCCATATTCTTGTTACTGAAAGAGTTTCTTTATTTTTACAAGAATTTAAGTTTATCTTCCCCCAAAATTCAATATAAGGATTATTCTGAATGGTTTTATAATATACTGCAAAAAGAAAAGAAGATACAGGAACAGGAAAAGTATTGGATGAGTCAATTCGAGGATGGAATTCCCGTTTTGAATCTGCCTGCGGATTATCCGAGACCTGTGGAACGGAATCTGGAAGGATCATCTGTTCAATTTTGTCTGGACAGTCATTTGATTGAAAAAATAAGAAGTATGGTAAAAGCTCATAAAGTAACAGTGTTTATGGTACTCCTTGCCTGTTATTATATCCTTCTATATAAATACACGCATCAGGAAGACTTTGTCGTGGGGACTCCCGTTTCCGGGCGCCAGCATCCGGATGTTTATAATGTTATCGGCTTATTTGTTAATATGCTTTGCTTAAGAAATAAGCCTCGAGGGAAAAAAACATTTATTCATTTTTTATATGAAGTAAAGGATTGTTTATTAAACGCATTGAATAACCAGGATTACCAGTTTGAAATGCTTGTGGACAAGCTGAATATAAAAAGAACCCTGAACAGGAATCCTGTGTTTGATACTGTTTTTGCACTGCAAAAAATGGAAACGGAAATTTTTGAAATAGCCGGAATAGATGCAGAACAGTACCCGCTTGAAAATGATTCATCAATGTTCGATCTCGCATTTCGTGTGTTTGCTGAGGAAAATAAAATCCATTTTATTATTGAATATTCAACACAGTTATTCGAAAAGAATACAATCGAAAGATTGGTGAGGCATTATACAAAGATTTTACATTCGATTGTGAATAACCCGGATATATCTATCGGCAATATAGATATCAGTACGGAAGATGATAAAAGGAATATCCTCACCGGGTTCAATTCAACAACTATGGAATTCCCGCACATAATGATACAATCGCTTTTTGAGAAACAGGTAAGGACAAATCCCGATACTATTGCTGTGATATATGAGGAGAGAAAAATCACCTACCGGAAATTAAACGACCGGTCCAACCAGCTGGCCGATCTTTTACGGAAAAAAGGGGTAAAAAGGAATGATATAATCGGTTTAATGGTAAGCCGGTCTTTGGAACTTGTCATCGGGATTATCGCAATCCTGAAAGCCGGCGGGGCATATGTCCCGATTGAGGTTACAGAGCCGGTGAAAAGGATCAATTATATTCTTCAGGATTGTAAGGTCAGGATACTTCTTGCCCAGGGTAAGATATGGGAAAAAGACAAGTATGATAAAATTAAGGTCGAAGAGATTATATATATAGACGATCCTTTGTTATATACAGGGAATCCGGGGAATCCGCCTGTTATAAACAAATTACATGATGCTGCATATGTTATTTATACATCCGGGACAACGGGAAAACCCAAAGGGGTTGTTATCGAACATCATAATGTTATAAATTTCATATACGGGATGAAAGAAAAAGTATATAACTTTTTTACGGAAAAACAGAATGTATGTCTTGTTGCCTCAATAACTTTTGATGGATCCGTATTGCAGATATTTCCCGCTGTATTCCTGGGGCATTCCCTGTATATCATGCCGGATTCAATTAAGAAAGACAGCGAAAAAATAATAGACTTTTATTTAAAGAATAAAATCGATATTTCAGACAGTACGCCAACCTTTATTCAATTCTTGTTAAAAGGGTTAAAGCACAAAAATGTCTTTCTTCCCATTAAATATCTGTTGGCCGGGGGGGAGATGCTTCCTAAAAAAACTGTTTTGGATCTCCTGGATTATATGAAACCGGAATCATGTAAGATCGCCAATCTTTATGGGCCAACAGAATGTTGTGTGCTTTCTACGTTTTATGAGATCGATCCTGCGACCATTCCCCATTTTAATTCAATACCGATCGGAAAGCCCATGCCAAATGAGTATATATATATTCTTGATGGTGACAACAATATCACCCCCGTGGGAATACCCGGAGAACTCTATATATCCGGTAAAGGAGTGGGAAGAGGTTATATAAATCAGGATGATTGGACTCATAAAAAGTTTATTATAAATACACAGGTGAGTAATGAAATAATGTATAAGACCGGGGATCTCGCCCGCTGGCTTCCCGATGGAAATATCGAATTTCTTGGCCGGATTGATAAGCAGGTAAAGGTAAGGGGATACCGCATAGAACCGGAAGAGATTGAAATTGCTATCCGGGAACATCCGGGTATTAATGATGTCGTGGTTGTGGCAAAAGAGTTTTTCCCCGGTGACAAACGGCTTGTTGCATATATTCTTACGAATTTTATTATTTACTGGGATGATATGGTTAATTTTCTTGAACGGAAAGCCTTAACAAAACAGACATGCAGACGGTCGGAATTCCGGGTTCAGTATCAATCACCATGTACCTATATTCGAAATGACGGTACATCGTATCAGACACAAACTGTTGATATTTCATACCATGGTATAGCAATTCTGAGGAAAAATATAATAGTCGAGGAAGAAGAAGAAATCATACTTTCAATTATACTTCCCGATTCTATCACGATCACAGTGAAAGCGGTGAATACGTACCTTACCGATAAAACAATTAGTCTGTCTTTTCATATAGGAACGGCAGAAGAGGATATTATAAAAAAATCCGTAGATAAAATAGCAAAGGAATTGGATCTTATTGTCTTTGATTTCAGACGGTCGGAGTATAGAATTCCAATAAAGGGAAAATGTATTATAAAATCCTTGAATGGTGATGTTATTGAAGTAAGTGTAAGAGATATTTCCCATTCCGGTATTTCCCTTTTTGCTTTTCCGGAAAATTTTAATGCACAGGGTGAATTGGAACTTTCACTTATGTTGGAACGATCATTAAAACCAATAGTCATAAAGGGTAACATTGTCTGGCAGACTGAAAAAGAAGTCGGAATTAAATTCAATGACACCAGGAATTATTTCATACATATGGAATTTGAGAATCATATCCAGCACAGAAAACTCACTGTCCGCGACCTGCACAAGTATCTGGAGAAACGGCTGCCTGAATATATGATCCCTTCGATATTTATAATGATCGATGCGATACCGTTGAACAGAAGCGGGAAAATCGATAGAGACGCTTTACCCGAGCCCCACCTTGGGAAAATAAAAGGAACAATGTATGAACCTCCGGTAAGTGATATTGAGAATAAATTAATCAGGATATGGCAGGATATTTTAGGAATAGAGAATATAGGAATAAATGATAACTTTTTTGAGATTGGGGGAGATTCCTTTAAAGCTTTACAGGTCGCTTTAAGCCTGCAATCCGAATTCGAAATCGATATAAATGATATCATTACCAGTCAGACAATCTCGGAATTGGTAAGGGTGATAACTCCCAAAGCACAAAAAACCAAAGATTTTCTGCATAATCTCTATCTCGAATATGATAAAACATTAGGCGAATATGATAAAAGGAATACCCAGGCAAATAATAAACAAACTTATTTTTATATCGATTATGATGAAAAATATAAATCTGTAGATTTAAACGAAGTGAAAAAATATGATTCTATTCTGATAACCGGCGCCACTGGTTATCTGGGTGCATATCTTATTGCCTGTCTATTGAAACAGACAGAATCAAAACTTTTTGTTCTGGTAAGGGGAAGAAATGAAAGTGACGCAGAAACCCGATTGATCGAGACATTCCGTTTTTATCTTGGACCGTCATTTTATGATATCTATAAACCAAGAATAAAGGTAATTTATGGTGATATGTCAAGAGAAAATATCGGGCTTCATCATCATACATATAATGAACTGGCCGGTACGATCGATTGTATTATCAATTCCGCTGCTATAGTAAAACATTTTGGTAGTGTAAGAGAATTTATCGAAGTGAATGTGAAAGGGCCGGAAAGATTGTTGTACTTGACAAAAAGCGGCAGGAAAAAGGATTTTTACCATATATCAACAATGAGTGTCGTGACAAGCGAAATCCTGGATAATAAACCGGTCCTTTTTACAGAAGTGAAGAATGATTTTGGATACATATTTGATAATGAATATATCAGAACCAAGAAGGAAGCAGAAAAAATCGTGATCGATTGGCGTAAAGAAGGGGTAAATACAACAGTTTTCAGGACCGGGATGCTGATGTTTCATTCCGGAACCGGACAATTCCAGAAGAACATCGAAGAAAATGCATTTTATAGATTCTTAAGATCTTTACTAAAGTTGAAATGCATCCCGGATGCATCATTAAAAAATCTGGATTTTTCCTTTATTGATTATGTGAGCAAGACTATTGTTCTGCTGGTAACAAGGAAAAATCTTTCAAATGAAATATTTCATATATTTAACCCAAATAAAATAAGTATAGTTGATTTTGCCGATAAATTACGGGAAATAAATATTAAAGTCGACATTTTATCTTTTAATGATTTCCTGGATTTTCTTATAATGAATTATAATAACAAAGAATTCAAGACCGATGTCATTAACATCATCTATTATTTATACCTGTATGTGAGTTTAAAAAATACAAACAGTATATTCCGTTCCAGGAAAACAGAAAATCTTTTAAAAAGGACCGGATTTACATGGCCTGAAGTAACTACTCATCATATTAAAAAAATGATGGAATATGCCCAAATGATACATTATCTTGAATAACATAACATTACTCTATTTTTTGTTCAAAGACAGTTACACGGTTTCTTCCCTTTTCCTTGGAAATATATAAAGCTTTATCGGCTGCTTCTATTAAACTATCTTTATTAAGTGCATTAAAAGGATATTCTGCAACACCAAGACTAATTGATATCTGCACTTTATTGCCTGAATAGCTGAAAACATTTTTTTTAATGGAATTTCTTATTTTCTCGGCAACGAGTAAAGCATTGTCTCTGTTTGTTTCAGGCAGGATAACGGAAAACTCCTCGCCCCCATAACGGGCGGGAATATCTGTGCTCCTGCAATTAGATCTTATAAACGTTGCAGTCTCTTGCAGAACTTTGTCACCAAACTGATGTCCATAGGTATCATTCACTTTTTTAAAATGATCAATGTCCGCCATTATTAACGAACAGGGATGATTATACCGTTTGGATCGTTTTAATTCGGTGTGCAGTAATAACTGAAAATGCCTGTGTATATATAATTTTGTCAAACCATCCACGGTTGCAAGTTCATATAACCTTGCATTAACAAGTGATATAGCTGCCTGTGTCATAATTACTTCCAGGATTTCTTTGTCTTCATCGGCAAAAATATTATGTGAAAGATTGTTATAAAGGTAACATACTCCAATAGCTTCATTCTTGTAAAGCAAAGGAACACATATGACGGATTTATTCGTTTTTATTTCGTTGGTTATTATTGTTTTTTCGGTAAAATAGACCTTGTTTACAATCTCTAAAATCCATTCAGGAATTGCAGCATCTATAATATTCTTACTTACCTGTATTTTTAATTCATCCGTATTCTCGTCTTTAATGAATAAATACCCGCTTTGCGCGCCTACAATTTCAATTGCTTTTTGAAGGACCTCTTCAACCAGTTCATCCGGATTAAGTATTGAACATATATCCTGGCTTACTTTTATTATGGAAGCAAATCGCTGTTTATCCATTAATTTAACTATGGGAGGGTGATTTTCTGTGGTCTTATTACTCCCGAGCTCCACAGACATCTTTTCTTTTAGATTTATTACATTTATTTCATCAAAAATTTTATAAGCGAATTCGATCTTTTGTTTGGATTCAATTGTTTTCCCTGTATTTTTCAAGAAGATTCCATATTCGTAAAAACTCTTTCCCAATTCATACTTTCTTTCCAGTTTTTCCCCTAATTCAATACTTTTACAAAAAAATTCTTCTGCCTTTCTGTTCTTTTTGATTAACGCATAGTATTGTGCGTTTACCCTTAACGCTTCAATATGATGGGTTTGCCATGGTTTTGTTTTTATTAATGCCTTTTTACAGGACTTCCTGATTTTTTTGATTAAATTTCTTTTTATATTAATCGAGTGGAAATATAAATATTTTTTAATATATGCTTCGGAAATAAGATTGAAAAGATAAATACGGTAATGGGGCATAATACTGGTTTTTTTAATTAATTGTTTTGCTTTTTCAAAATATTCCTGGGCTTTATATATATTATTCTTTTCCAGGTAAAGACGTCCAGTATCTATCGTTGCTAAAATGTGTATGGGCCAGAGGTTGTATTTATAGCTTTCATTATAAGCTTGTACTAAATATCTTTCTGCATCATCCAGGTGACCTTTTTCAAAAAGAAGTTTGAATTTATTCTCTTTTGCATTTATTCTTGCATATATATCGTTTGTTTTTCTGGCAATGGTTTCATATTGATTCAATAGATGTTGAGCATTTGCATAATCCGATAAATAGAGTAAGCATTCAACTTTGCCAATCAAGCTTACTTCATATTCCTTTATATCACCAAACTTCTTGAATCTATCCATACTATCAGTGAAATGGGATATTGCAGTATTATAGTTACCCATCCACTCATAACAGAAACCAAGTAATTGAAGCGATTGTGTAATTCCATATTCATCACTAATTTCTTTTCTTAATTTAAGAGCTTCCTGGTTGTAGGTAATTGCCTGTTTAAAGAGTGGAATTGCAGAATAAAGCATGGCATTCGCAACTAAACCAATTCCATATTCTTTTGATTTGCCGATCTTACTTTTAGAAATATTCAACATACGTAATATGGATCGAACAAATTTACTGAGATCACTTATACTAAACAACCAGTTTAATGTTACATAAAAAGAAATGATTAATTTATATTTCCCGCTTTTTTCGCCATTAATATTTTCTTTCGGCTTAACAGGTCTGGAAAGAAATATATTGTGTATCATATGTGTCAAAAATTCTTTTATAATCCCGGTAACAACCGATAATCTGGTAACAGGAAGCTTTTCTCCTAATAAACGGAGACCGATTCTTCCATATTCTTCACATTTAATGAAATCCCCTTTTTTATAATAAGCAGAGGTAATCATATGATAAACATGCGCCCTCTTGATATCGGAATCAAGCAGCGGGAGTATTTTATCAAATAATGTAATACTCTTGTCGTAATTACCTATGGTAAGATAAATTTCTGCAAGATTCTTTTGTGCAATAACGATATCCTTATCTGAATCATTTTTTTCAAGAAGTATTTCAATTGTTTTTCTCAAGTATTTTATTGCTTCATTATGAGCATAATTCTCTTTTGCCTTTATGCCGGCAGGAAAGGCAAATTGAAGTATCTTATCTTCCTTTTTCCCTTCTATGTAATGATGAGCAAGTTGAAATAGTATATCGTGCTTCCCTCTTTTATATTCCTCTTCCAGGACATAAGCGATTTTTAAATGTAATTCCGTTTTCTTTGTATCGGATAATTTGGCATAAAATGCTTCCTTTATTCGATCGTGCACAAAAAAAAGCACCTTGCTTTTATAAGGATCAAATTCGAGAAGCTGTAAATAAATCGCCTTGTCAACAACTTCGACAATTACTTTTTTTCCATAAGAAACCAGCTTATATAAAAGATCGATCTCGAATTCCCGTCCAATAACCGCAGCATGTGAAATGATACTTGTTTCAATTTCCTTGAGCTGGGAAATCCTTTTCATAACAAGATTTAATATTGTCGGGGGGAATTCGAGAGTATGAATAATATCCCAGTCAATATTCCATTTTTCATACTGGAAATACATTGCTTTATTACTTGTAAGATGTTTTAAGATTTCGATCGCAAAAAACGGATTCCCCTTGCTTTTTTTATGAATAAAATTTGAAATTTCCTTAATCGTGTGAGTTTTATTATGAAGCAGGGAAGCGATAAAAAGAAACATATATTTCGAATTAAATGGAGGGCAATCAATAGTGGTGAGTGGTATCTTCAATGAATTGGTATTTTTAATAAACTGTAAAATTCCATGGTTCTCCTGAACTTCATTCTTTCTATATGTACCCAGTATGCAGAGAGGGCTGGATGAAATTTCATACAGAATGGTATTCAATACCTCAAATGTTCCTTCATCCAGCCATTGCATATCATCGATTGCAATTATTAACCCATTTTCAGCTTTTGCCAGTACACATATAAAATTACTTATTATACCCAGGAACCGCCGTGATTCTTTTTCTTTATCCAGACTCACCAGGCTGGGACATTCGCCAATAAGTGTCTGTAATTGAGGAAGAAAATCAAGAAGAATCTGACCCAATTCATGGATATTTTGAGTAATCATTTCCTTGATTTTTTCCTTCTTTTCTTTTTTATATGTGTTATATATAATCAAATAATTAATCAGTGTATCTTTAATCGGTCCATAAGGAGTTTTATTCCTGTCGGAAAAGCATTTGCCGGATATATAGGTAATTTCTTTAGAAAATGAATAAGATTTTACCTCTTCAAGCAACCTTGACTTACCAATACCGGATTTCCCTTTAATGAAACAGACACGTCCTTTTTTTGTATTTATTATTTCTGAAATAGTATCTTTTATTACCCGAAGCTCTTTTTCCCTGCCAATAAGATCAGTCTTAAAACTCAAGTTCAATATTTCATCATCTATACCGGGCAGAAAATCCTTTTTTCCTTTTTTTAAGCGTTCTAAATCATTAATAAGACCTTTTGCACTCTGGTACCTGATTCCCGGATCTTTTGCCAGGAGTTTCATAATAATACTATCCAGAATCCAGGGTATTTCCGGATTTATCGAGGATGGTATTTTGGGTACCTGTGCTATATGCTGATGGATGATTGAACTCAAGGATAAACCGGTAAATGGCAGTTGCTGGGTGAGAAGCTTGTAGAATAGAATTCCCAGTGAATAGAGATCACTTGAAGCACTTATTGTTCTTTTTAAAACTCCGCATTCTTCCGGTGACATATATGGAAATATACTTACAATATCCTCCTGATCTGCGATTTTTGTGAAATCTATAATATGGATAAATCCGATATTGGTCAGTTTTATAAATGGGATGTTCTTTTCATGATAACGTGTAATAAGAATATCCCTGGAAGTAATATGCCTGAGAAAGATATTCTTTTTATGTATCGTTTCCAGGGCTTCTGCAATCTGGATTATGATATCAATACTTTCATATAACGAGAATAATACCTTTTGCTTGAATAGCGAATGAAGGGTTTCTCCTTTAAAATATTCATTTATAAGAAAATGAGTATTGGCTTCATCAAAAAAGGTATAAATCCTGTGTATTGATGGATGATTAATTTGAGAAATAGTATAAAGATCATTATGGTAGCGGATTACATTCTCGATTTGTAATGATAGTGCCGAATTATAAAGTATTTTTACGATAACCGGCTCATTACTCCTTATATCCCTGGCAAAATACTCTTTATAAATAAAATTATCCGATTTTTCTTTTTCTATTTTATAGGTGTTATTCAGTACTTCTTCTATTTGAGTCACTTAGTATCCTGTAAATATAAAATATCTTCTTTACAAGTATAATCAGATATCCGGCTAAATTCAATAACATTAACAAAGATCGCTCTTTTATTGGTTTTGGTATAATTTTTTAAAAAGGTTATGTTACATTCTTTTTTACGTATTTTTTTATTGAATCAATATCCTTTTCATGCGGCTCAACAAACTGTATACCAAACTCAAACAGGCTGGAATCAGTCTTTTTACACCATTTAATAACACCAGAAACCATGACACAACTTAAATCCGGGAGAAAGAACATGAGTTGAATCTCCTGTCCTTCCTCGAGTTTTTCATTTGCTGCGATACGTATCCCGGCTTCACTTATATCTACTGCATATGCTTCTATTGTCATGTAGTTTACGAATACTCCAAGGTTGACACGTTCGTTTTTTCTCCGGTCTTTTTTAGTTTTTAAATCTTTATCGTGTTCCTCCAGAAGATAATTCTTTAATAATTCAAGATCCTCCTCTTTAATACTCATAAACTGCAGGCCATTCGAATATCTTTGTGATTCAATCTCTTTATTCCATTTTACTTCTGCTACTGCAACGATTCGTTTACTGAAAGGAATAGAAAAATCCAGGTCCACAGTACTCCCGGGATGGAGTGGTTTTTTGGATATAAGACATATCCCGCCTCCGCTGATATTATATGTTAGTCCGGCAATGGAATCCTTGCCAAAGTTTACAAGACAGTTGATTTCCACCTTCAGACTTTTTCTTGTATGTGCCCTTTTTTGCTCCATCTCCTATTAGTTTTATATGGTTTTTTATTTTAAATCAAGTAGCAGGAGAATATATCCTTGAAACATACAGTAAAATATGATATCATGTTGACATTATGGATTATCCGAAACTTCGTTTGATTGAGGCTTTTCCTGTTGAGAATGGACTTCTTTGTATCCGGGATCCGGAGGGATTTTCAGACAAAATCCTTGTTCTTGAGCCCGAAGCTGTTTTTGTTGTAAGCCTTTTTGATGGTAATCATTCAATCCTTGATATCCAGGAAGAATTTACACATAAGTATGGTGTTTTATTATTCAGTGATAAGATTAAAGAAATAGCGGACCAGCTCGATATCTGTCTTTTCCTTGAAAACCAGCGGTTTTATGAAGCAAAGGAAAAGGTGATCTCGAATTTCAAATCCCGGACAGTACGTTTAGCTTCCCATGCCGGGACTGCATATGAAGCAAATCCGGAAAAATTAAAAGAACAGCTGGCTTCACTTTTTATACATAAAGATGGTCCCGGATTACCGGACACTTCCTCACCCTCCGGCAGATTGAGTGGTCTTATAGCTCCTCATATTGACCTGAACAGGGGAGGACTCTGTTTTGCACGGAGTTATGCCGAACTGGCCCGGGAAAGCAAGGCAGAGACCTTCATTATCCTGGGTATTGCTCATTCGCCTGCTGCAAAAATCTATGTGCTTACGGACAAGGATTTTGATACTCCCCTGGGTACGGTACCGTTGAACAGGGAAATTACAGATAAGTTAAGAAAAACATGCAAAACTAATTTTTATATTGATGAATTTTTACATAAAAACGAACATTCAGTGGAGTTTCAGGTTCTCTTTTTAAAGTATCTCTATCCGGAAAAAGATATTACAATGGTTCCGGTACTCTGTTCTTTTATGCAGGAAAGCATTTCCAGGGAAACATCCCCCTATGATGATGAACAGGTAAGAGAATTTATCGATGCGTTAAAAGATATCATGTCGGAATATGGTGAAAAGCTCTGTATTATTGCAGGAGTGGATATGAGTCATATTGGCAGGCGTTTTGGCCAGAACATCACGATAAATCCGGAAGTTACCGCAGGCCTTGAATCTTCGGATAAAGCTTATCTGGATATTATCTTAAGTGGTGATGCAGAAGAATTTATGAAAGCTGTTTATAAGGAGAAAGACAGGACAAATATCTGCGGAATACCTGCTATTTATACACTCTTAAAACTCATTGAACAAAAAGAATCAAAAAAACTCATGTATGACCAGGCAGTTGATAATAATAACCATTCAATTGTTTCTTTTGCAGGAGCAGCTTTTTACAGGGAGTAATAAAGTTAATAACCCGGTACGGTGAGTTGTTTTATTATTTCATTGCCGGGGAGTTTAACCGGCAGCCTCATAGCCAGGGCAATGTCTTTAAAAATAGTCTGTATTTTTTCCGTTTTTACTTTTTCAAAAACGGCAATCGTCAAATCTTTTCGTAAGTTAAAAAGCTTTTTTCTTTGTTCATATGAAAATCTATAATTAAAAAAATTGCTTTCTTCGAGATAATGATAGGGTATATCATCTATATTTTTAAAAAGATAGTATGTTTCCTCATTTGCCTGCAGGGAATCCATTGTATAGTGCTTCCATTTATTATAAAAACCCTGCACATTCCATTTTTGCCGGTTTTCCGTATTTAAAACAGGACTCAGGCTTATGATTTTTAATGGGTAGAGATGATACGTTAAAAATATATTCTTTAAATTTAAACTATTTACAAACATTAACGTATTGTTTAGTGTTTCTTTATTCTCGCCGGGGAAACCCACAATAAAAGTCATTAAAACGGAAATCCGGTTTTCATCCAATAATTCTATGACTGACTTTATCTGCCGTAAATCCTGCTCTTTCTTCATTGCCTGTAATAGTCCTTGATCTCCCGATTCAACTCCAATCATAGACATTAATAAATTCGATTCTTTAAGAAGATGTATATCTGATTTGTTTACACCGGATGCTCTCATAAAACAAAGCCATGGCAGTTGAATCTCCGAATCAATAATAGTTCTGCAAATAGCCTGTAGTCGTTCACCTTTTATAAATATATTGTCATCGGTAAAATGTAACAATGCAGGTTGACTTTGCGAATTTACTATTTTTTTAATAGTAGATAATTCTTTTTTAATACTATCCATATTTCTGGTTAAAAATCCCGGATATAATTTGTTAAAGTCACAATAAACACAGCGGTATGGGCATCCAATAGAAGCCCGGATAGGAATACGATATGGTATTTTTTCAAGTAATTCCCAGTGTGTATACTCATTATTTATATCGATAATGTCTTCCTTATATTGGGTAAAATACAAACTGTTGTTTAATGGTACTGCCAGATTCGGAATATCCAGGTAATCTGCATTTTTCCCTTTCTCTATTTCTTTCAGCACCCGGTATAATGACGATATTCCATGGTGCGAGATGATAAATAAACAATTTTCATATTCAGGTTCAAAACGATCGAATAACTGCCAGCTTTCTTCATCTTCATCTTTTTCTTCTTTCCTGTAAACCAGGAAGCTTTTTAATACTAACATTCCGCCGATGATAATAATGACATCAGGCATATTCTTTTTGATTTGTATGATTACCTCTAAACAGGTTTTTTTCCTTAGAATCATTGTTGTCGATATACATACTGCAATCGGATTTTCCCGGGCAATACTTTGCATTGTGAAATCATCTATACGCTGTGTGAGTACCGTATCATATCCGGCCCTTCTTAAATTGGTGCTTAAAAAATACCCCGCTGCCGGTATTGTATCTTCCTTATACTGATTCACTTTATTTTTCGCCGTATAATCGTAAGAAATAAATTCATATAAAAACGGTAAGTTCAATTCCTGCCCGCTATTTTCAAGTAACAGTCTGAAATCAGCTTCATATTGTTTTTCCATTCTCATTGGAGCTACAATAGCAATACACTTACTCATAGTTTTCCATCGATCTTTTGTATATTAAATTTTATAGTAAAAAGCAAAATCCGGTCAAGAGAAATTCCGGGGCATATATGTTGCCCTAAACTCATTCATAAGCTTCCCGGTCACCCTGCCCGGTTCACCGTTTCCTACCACTCTTCCATCGATCATAATAACAGGGATAATCTCTGCCCCTGTTCCGGTAAGAAAGCATTCGTCTGCTGTATAAAGGTCGTATTGGGTAAGGAATGTTGATGCGGTTTCCACCCCTGTGCTTTCGGCAAGTTCAATTACCGTCTGCCTTGTTATACCATTAAGAATACCGCAGGCAGGAGCCGGTGTTAAAAGTACATTGTTATAAATAATAAAAATATTATCGCCGGTACACTCTGTAACATATCCCTCCTTATTCAACATGACAGCTTCCATACATCCTGCCTGTGCTGCCTCGATCTTTGCAAGGATGTTATTAAGGTAATTTAACGATTTGATCCGGGGATCGATTCCATCCGGATGCAGACGTCTTGTTGATGCGGTAATGATTTTAATGCCCTTTGTATAATACTCTTCCGGGTAGAGCTCTATGTCTGCAACAATAATGATTACCGAAGCTTTCGGACATTTTGCAGGGTCCACTCCAAGATCACCCTTTCCCCTTGTCACGACAAGGCGGATATATCCGTTTTCCGTCCCATTTATACGGATACTTTCTGTTACCGTTTCTTCCATCACTTTTTCTGTTAAAGGTATATCAAGGCGGATCGCTTTTGCACTCATAAATAACCTTTTAATGTGCTCCTTAAGCTTGAATGCCCTGCCGGAATAGATGCGTATTCCTTCGAATACCCCATCGCCATAGAGTAATCCATGATCAAAGACAGATATACAGGCATTGTCCTTATCAAAATACTCACCATCAATATAGATTTTCATTTTGTTCCCTCCTTGCTGTATAAAACAGCGTTATTTAAACAATAATTGGATTTCAACTGCTGTTGAACACCACCTTATTTTTATAACAATTGGGGTTCAACTACTGTTGAACACCACCTTATTTTTATAACAATTGGGGTTCAACTACTGTTGAACACTCTTCATCAGTAAAAATATCTCTTAATTTCGCATACTTTTCTCCAAATCTTTCAATAAGAATCCGGTCAAAACGTTTTACTATTTTCATGATATAAATATCATGTTTTATATAATCCTCTGCCAGGGCAACGAACCCCCTGTTTCTGCTCCAGGCACCTTCAATTGTATTGTCTTTGAAAACGGTCCCCATAAGCGCTTCTTTTGAATCAGAGACAAGGACAAAACCTCTCCCCCCCTTTTCTTCATAAATGGTATCCTCAATTGGGTGAGGGAAAACCTGTCCTGTAGATAAAGCAGGATTTCCAAAATGAATAATTGCAATCCGGATTCCCTGTGTTTCTTTTACAGCAAGGGTATCCTTAAGATGATCTGCCTCTTCCTTCCAGGTCGAAATGAGTATGAATGATTTTGAATTTGAAATAATCCGTTTTCCCTGTTCAATAAGATGTGAATAGTCAGACACATTCCAGATGTATGATACATTTGTTTCCTTTTTAATATGAGTAAGTTCGGTTTTTAACATCGTGAGTGTTGTATTCATCCTGTTTTTATAATGATCCATGAATTCACCTGGTTCACGGGGGATATAATGTTTCCTTTTGTTTTCTACAATTTCCATGACCATATCTTTTTCAAGAAGCTTAGCCAGTACTTCGTAAATTTTTGATGTGGGAATTCCGGATGCCCTTGCAGTTTCATATGCTGTAGCAGGATGATCCTCGAGCAGGCAGATATATGTCTTTGCTTCATACCGTGAGAATCCTATTTCCATCAATTTTTGAATTATATTAACTACCATAGTAGTTAATTTAGTACATATTTTTCTATCTGTCAAGCTTTTTATTTAAATCACCCCGGAATCTGCTTATCCGGGGGTGGTGAAAAGCACATTATAGATTAAAATCAGACTTCAACGACTGTTGAGTACCTTATGAACATCATATTATTTAAAATATTACGGATGCAATAAAAAAGGAAATCGAAGAATTTAAACCTGTTGCCAGAAAAAAGAAAATCAATATTACCCTGACATATGAAGAAGCATTATTTATAAAGATTAATGCATATGCATTTATACGCTTGTTAATTGGGTTGTGGGCTTAAGCCTTCGTTATGTAATCCTGTTCTGCATTAACATAAAGGCAGATTCACCATCCGGGACACACATACGATCTGCTTCAAGAGATAAAAGATTCAAAGACAACTTTAATATTCCGCTATATAGGTAATCAGCCATTCCATTGCAAGTCTTTCAGATCCATTGCGATTCATTAAGATCGTGTTCTTATTCCCCATTCCCCATCTCCAACCCGATAAACTTATACCTTCAACAACCGGATGCTCCCAGAATGTCGGGAATATTCTCATATATTCGAATAATTGATCCTCTTCTGTCGGAGTAAATGTATCAGTTTCCTTTCCACCATCAATATTCATTTCTGTCACTATGATTGGTAAACCGGTTTCGGCAAGCAGGTCCAGATTTAATTTTACAATTTCTATCGTTATTCGTGTTGAAAAAGCATGTCCCTGAACGCCAATACCATCTATCAACCCTCTATCAAGCAGTAAATTGAGAATTTCCACAGCGTTGGCTACGCCCACAACCCAAATCAAGAGAAGCAGGAAACGCTCTATGACCTGTAACTACATCAGATCCAGGAAGGATCC
>JAFGQK010000017.1 GCA_016935735.1 Spirochaetales bacterium
CACCTTATATTAAAGAGGTAAAGTTCCTTCCTGCATTGCTTTTTTACCAAAAAAAATATTTTTTTTCTGTTTCAAATACCTGCTTCAGTAAAAATACCCCAATCATGGGAATGATTTACGAACGACGAATCGCACATAAATTCGCTTCCCGTGGAATGTCAAAACCTCATCCAGCCTGTCCAGCACAAGTTATAAAGAAAATTCTTATACCCCTGCACCTGGTTCTTATAACGCAGTACAATTTAAAATAAATCATGTTATTTTTCAGAAAATTATTGAATCTGATTTTAAAACAAAAATAACAGATGAATTAAATGATACTGAAAAAAAATTCAAAACTAAAAAGTTATTATAGCTTGAAGGATAATATTTATATTGCCGATAAAAGGGAAAAGGAACCTGTATAAGGATACAATTGACAGGATTAGAATATGAGTATAGTACATAAAGATGAACACGGAGGTAATATAAGCAGGGCTTCCCGGGTGCATGGTATTGATGAGAGAAGAATCATCGATTTTAGTGCCAATTACAATCCGGTGAACAGTATGGGAATTGCAAGGACTGTTATAAGAAATAACATGAGGAGGCTCCTGGCTTACCCGGATGCCGCTTATCATGATCTTTTATCTGCCCTTGCATTATTCTATAATATAAAAAAGGATAATGTTGTGTGCGGGAACGGATCCATAGAATTGATCTATGTACTGTCAAGAATTCTTGATGTTCACAAGGTATTTATTACGGTTCCAAATTTCATCGATTATGAACGGGCATTTAAAAAGAGCGGAAAAGAAATCCTGTATGTATATGGGAAAGAATCAGACGGATTTAAAGTACATATCGATGATCTGTCAAAATATATGGTGAAAGATTCGGTACTCATTCTTTCAAATCCCAATAACCCTGCTGGTTATACTTATAACAAACAAGAGATGGAAGAACTCGCCCGGATGGCCTTAAAAAAGGGATGTTTTTTACTTGTGGATGAGGCTTTTTGTGAATTCACGGATAAAAACGATTGTGAAAGCCTGCTTTCCCGTGCCCCGGATGTGCCGGGGCTTTTTGTGCTGCGGAGTCTTACAAAAATACTCAATATCCCGGGTATACGTCTCGGGTTTTGTGCAGGGAACAGGAAAAGCCTGGCACCATTACAAAAGGAACTTTATCCCTGGAACATCAATACTTTTGCATCTGCAATTGGCAGGAATCTGCATAAATATAAAAATGTGATAAAGAAGACTCCCCGGATAGTAGCCCGTGAACGGGAATGTTTAGAAACAATGCTTAAGAGATTCGATTCTTTACATTATTATCATTCCGGGAGTAATTATATTCTTTTAAAACGGATTGACGGGAAGCCTGCATCTGCTCTGGCAGAATTCTGCGCAAAAAGGGGATTTCTTATACGGGATTGCTCAAATTACACAAATCTGGACTACACATATTTCAGGATTGCAGTAAAAGCATACAGGGAAAATAAAAAGCTTATAAAAATATTCAAAGACTATTTCAAAGGAGGGAAAAGATAATGAAAAAGGATGGAACTCTGATATGGATATTGCCCGGTTTTACCCCCTTATGATAATCACTGCGGCTTTTGTTTTCGATCTGCTTATTGGTGATCCTGGGTACCCGTATCATCCTGTACGGCTTATTGGACGGCTTATTATCGTACTTGAAAAAAGGTTCCGCAGGATAGCCGGGGGAAGAATTACCGCGGGTTGTTTATTCGGGCTTACCATTACCGGGGGAAGTGCCGGTGTTGTTCTTATTCTTATAACAGCCGCAGGATTGGGCGACAATCTTACCGGGTATCCTGTTTTTTCAACCCTTGTTGTTCTCTATTTTCTCTATTCCGGGATTTCTTTAAAAGATTTATACAACAAAGCGATGGAGATCTATTTTCTACTTGAGAAAAATGATCTTAAGGAAGCCCGTTTTAAGCTTTCCCGTATTGTGGGCAGGGAGACTGATGCATTAACAAAGGAAGGCATTATCCGGGCTGTTGTGGAAACCGTTGCAGAGAACATGGTTGATGGTGTTATTTCCCCCCTGTTTTATGGATTTATTGGCGGTGCACCTTTAATGACTGCCTACAAAGCGGTAAACACCCTTGATTCAATGGTCGGGTATAAAAATAAAAAGTACTTCTATTTTGGACGGTTTTCAGCCCGCCTGGATGATGTGGCAAATTTTATACCGGCCAGGATTTCCCTTTTTATGATAACGATAGCAGCGCTCCTCAAGCGGAAATATCCCTTACGTGTTCTTCGAATAGCTTTCAGGGATGGGCAAAAAAACCCGAGCCCAAACAGCGGGATAAGCGAGGCAGCTATTGCCGGGGCACTTGGCATTCAACTGGGGGGCCCCTGTATTTACCATGGCAAAAGAATAGTAAAACCATTAATTGGTGATAACATCAAACCTCTCCACCCTGACCATATAAAAGAAGCACTTGGTCTTGTTATTTGCGGGAGTGTTCTTTTTTTTATCCTGGGATTGCTTGCAACAGGTTTTGTATACTGGCTGGTTATAAAATAAAGATATCTTGCCTTCATTCATTTTACACGCTTTTTCACCCGCAAAGCACTGATTATAAGAATCACGATGCCGATGGTAAAGAGACTCAATGCTTCTTTCCACAAATGAATAAAATCTGCTCCCTTGAGGAACAGCCCCCGGACGATTATGAAATAATACCGGAGGGGCATAAATAAAGTGATATACTGGATGACAGGAGGCATGTTTTCGATCGGAAAGACAAACCCGGAGAGAATAATCATCGGGACCATGACAAAGAACATTGCAGAAAACATTGCCTGCTGCTGGTCATGCGAAATAGTCGAAATAAAAAGACCCAGCCCAAGGGTAGAAAGAAGGAAAATGGAGGAAAGAACGAACAGGGCAATGATACTTCCCTTTATGGGGATATTGAAAACAAAAGCACTTGCAAGGAGAATCAGCATGACATCGATGAACGAGATAATGATGAACGGGGTAAGCTTCCCGATGATAAGTTGATACGGTCTTATAGGAGTCACGGAAAGTTGCTCCATTGTGCCGATTTCCCTTTCCTTGACGACCGACATGGAGGTAAGCAGCATGGTCATAAGCATAAGCAGCATCGCGAGGATCCCGGGCACCATGAAATTTCTGCTTTCGAGGTTGGGATTGTACCAGATGCGGGTTTCCGCAGACACCGCAAGCGGTATACCTCCCCCGGTCTTGATAAGCCTTTGGGCAATAATTTTCCCCGAATACGAAGAAACAATCATGGTGGCATAGTTAAGGGCAATCGTGGCAGTGTTTGAATCCGAACCGTCTACAAGGAGCTGGACATGCGCTGTTTCGCCCTTTTTTATCCCGGATGAAAAACCCCGCGGGATAACGAGTGCGAGCGAAGCCCTGCCCTGGTTGATGATCGGATCAATCATACGTGTATCCGAAATCGTTTCTTTGATAATGAAATAATGGGCATTAATCATACTCTGTGTGAGTTCACGGCTTTCAACCGTATGGTCTGCATCACAGACAACGATTGGAATGTTTTTTGCGTCGAGGTTTGCCGCGTAACCGAGCAGAATAAGCTGGAATACCGGTGATATAAAGATGATCGGGATCATCCTGATATCGCGTAAAATCTGGAGGAATTCCTTCTGGATAATAAATAATATCGTTCTCATGTTTTCATCTCCCTGGAAAGGCGTATGATACCGAGGGTAAGGGTCAAAATAGTAAAAACTGCAAGTCCGAGCAATTCATGCCAGATTGCCCCGAATCCGGCCCCTTTCAGTATAATGCTTCTCAAGATGACCAGGAAGTAACGGGCATGTATAAGGTAGGTAACCAGTTGCAGGATAAAGGGCATGTTGCGGATGGGAAAGACAAATCCGGACAGGATGAATGTCGGGAGCATGATTATTAATGCCGAGATCATGAATGCAACCTGCTGGGAATCCGCAAGGGTAGAGATAAGGATGCCAAGACCAAGGGAACCGAGGAGGAAGACCAGGGTGCATAAGAAGAGGAGAAGGATACTTCCCTTGATTGCGATACCGAAGAAGATATAAGACGCAATGAGAATTCCTGTGGCGGTAATGAGGGTAATCCCTACATACGGGACGGTTTTCCCGATAATGAGTTCCGCCGGGGAAACAGGTGATACAAGTATCTGTTCCATGGAACCCCTTTCCTTTTCACGGACGATGGAAAGAGATGTTGAAAGAACACCGGTAACAACCATGATAAATGCAATAAGACCGGGAACGAGAAAATAGGAACTCTTTAGTTCCGGGTTGTACCATGTCCTGAACCTTATATCAATAGGAAGCTTGGTGGCTTTCCTGGCATTCAGGTTCCCGAAAGAGTGTCCCGGCCTTCCCGGTTGACTCTGCGGCCGGCTGAATGCCTTGTTCTTTGCAATTGTTTCTGAAAAATTCATCGTAATGGCGTTGACATACCCGACAATTGTACTGGCTATCATGGAATTGGATCCGTCGATAATCACCTGAAAGGATGGACTTTCCCCCAGCAGGATATTCCGGGAAAAATCCTGCGGGATTACTATCGCTATCTTGAATTTTTCACTCGCCATATCAAAATCGATTTCCCCGGGGGAATCGAGGGTACTCACCCGCTCGAAGTAGGCGGAATTGATGAACGAGTTCACCAGATCCCTGCTTATGGAACTGTTATCCTCGTCATACACAGCCATGGTAATGTGTTTTACATCCATACTAATTGCATAGCCGAACATGACAAGCAAAAAGAGCGGGATAAAAATCAGTGCAATCAAGGTACGGATATCCCTTGACACCTGCCGTACTTCTTTTTTCATGATAGTGATAATCCGCCGGATCATTTCACTGCTCCCTCCCCTGCCCCCTTAGTCTTTTCTTCAATCAGGCTAATAAACACATCCTCTAAAGACGGGATGATTTCCTCCATCCGTACAACCTGCACCCCATTGTTTTCAAGGAATAACCGGATAGTCGCGGGGTCGGAACCGGGCCGTGAATTCAGGTGAAGAAGATTCCCGAATACCGATATTCCCCCGGTCCAATCCCGGTTACGTAATAATGACAATCCTTCCATAAGGGGGGTACATTCGATTTCATAGAGGTTATTTTTGATGTGTGTTGTTTTAAGTTCACCGGGGCTTCCTTCGGCAATATTTTTTCCCGCGTGCATAAGGAGAATCCTGTTGCAGTACTCTGCTTCGTCCAGGTAATGAGTCGTTATAATGACCGTGGTTCCCTTTGCCGAAAGATCGTTAATAAGAGCCCAGAAATTCCTTCTTGCAACGGGATCCACACCGCCGGTGGGTTCATCAAGGAAAACGATTCCCGGATTATGGATAACAGCGCATCCCAGCGCAAGCCTCTGCTTAAGACCGCCGGACAACTCCCCTGTCAGCCTGTTCTCCTGCCCCTTGAGACCCGCCATTTCCGCAATAATGTCCAGTTGTTTCCGTATCTCCGTATTGGAAAGCCCGTACACACCGCCGAAAAAACGGATGTTTTCAAACACCGTGAGATCTTCGTAAAGGGAGAACTTCTGCGACATATACCCGATCCGTTTTTTTACTTCCTCCGGATTCGTATTCACACTCACACCGCCGACAAACGCATCTCCGCTGGTAGGGGTGAGGAGCCCGCAGAGGATTTTAATGAGTGTCGATTTTCCTGCCCCGTTTGCGCCCAGTAACCCGAAAATCACCCCCTTTTCGATGCACATACTCATCCCGTCGAGTGCCGTAAAGGTGCCGAATCTTTTTGTTATATTGCGTGTTTCTATGGCAACCCGGGGCATGTTATCCTGTTATCCTTTCTTCAAGAGGATCAAACCCCGCGGCTTTCTCGAGATCGAGCAGTGCGATCTCGTAGTCAATCCTTGCTGCGGTGAGTTCGAGTAAGGCCTGGTTTTTCCGGAGTTGGGCTTCGAGTAATTCCGAACGCAAAGCGACCCCGTTTCCAAAACTATGTGTCACGATCTTTTCATTCTCCCCGGCCTGGTTCAACATAATCCCTGCAACATCTATCTGTTTGGAAAGTTTCCCTGCTTCGAGCCAGGCACGTGTCACTTCCATGTTGATAGCCTGCTTGAGTTGTGTTTCCGAATCCCGCAACGCAGAGAGCCGGGCAGCAGCCTGTTCGGTCTTGAATGGTGCCGAATACCATGCGTTTGCATCGATTATTGCATAAACCCCGATATCCCAGGAAAATTTAAATTCGTCTTCCGGCGGAAAATACCGCTGGTTCGGCCGGGCAAAGGAAAAGTTCCCGGTAAGAAAGATTGACGGGTACCAGGCGGCATACGAAAGATCAATATCCTTCCGTGACGAATCGATGTGTGCGCGAAGAACCGCCTGTTCAGGTCTTGCTTTTATGGCATTCTCTACAAGATCCTCCGTCCCTGCCGGTAAACGGGTAGCCGAATATTCGGGCGGTGCAGGATACATCACCCCGGCATTGTCCATACCCATGGAAAGTGAAAGCTTAAGCTGTGCAAGTTTTACCTTATTCTCTGCATCTATCTGTGCAAGTTCAGCTTTTGAAAGGTGTATCTGTGATTTAAGTATGTCGTTGTTTGTAGCAAGTCCCTGGTTGAAAAGATTCTGACTGTCCTTGAAATATGCATCAACCACCCGGAGATTTTCATCTGCGAGTTTTTTCATCTCCACCGCTTTCACAAGGGTCCAGTAGTCCTTTTTTATGGTATAGACAAGTTCATTCCTTGCATTTATAAATGCGGCGGTACTCGCTTCGAGGGCCAGTACGGCTTTTTCCGTATTGTTCAGTATTCTGAAGCCGGTAAAAACAGGCTGTTTTAACGACAGGTTGAATGAGAAGCTATCGGTAACAGGGGAAGTAATTTCCTGGCTTATTGGGTTACCGGGAATTGGGATGGTAATAGTGAAAGGATCTGTCTCACTGAGCCGTGAATATACAAAACTCGAGGAGACCGTGGGGAAATACATAGTATATGCTTCAGAAAGCCGTGCCCGGGTCTCTTTGTTCTGCATTAATGATGCGTGAAGTGATGCGGAATTTTCCAGACCCGTGTTCACGCATTCCCCGATAGTGAGAACCGTCCTGTTTTCCTGTGCATGAACCCGGAAGGTTGTTGGAAAGCAGGACAGGATAATAAGCATGATACATACACCTGGATTTTTACTGGATATCATGATGAAGCATTCCTCCTTTCTCTCTTTTCATAAGTGTGATAAAAACATTTTCGAGCCCTGGTGCTGTGATCCGCCATGAGGTAACCGTCATGCCCCTCCCGGTGAGATATTCCAGAATGTCCGGGATATCATCATCCTCTCCAAGGACCATGTTCAACCTGTCACCGAATAACTCGATATCCGGGGAGCCTTCCTTTTCCTTAAGAAGCATATATGCATCACGGGTCCTGTTGCACACGATCTCGAGAATCCTGTTTTTCATCATTGCCCTGATACGGGCAGGGGTCTCGACAGAAAGCAGAGTTCCCCTGTCGAGCATGGCTACCCTGCTCGCACGTTCAGCCTCGTCCATGTAAGGGGTTGTCATGACAATAGTGAGTCCTGTTGTGAGAAGCCCGGAAAGAATCAACCAGAAGTCCCTCCTGGATACCGGATCGACACCGGTAGATGGTTCATCGAGCAGGAGCAGTTCCGGCGTATGAATAAGGGTGCAGGCAAGGGCAAGCTTCTGTTTCATACCGCCGGAAAGTTTTTCTGCAAGTCTCCTCCGGTACGGAGTAAGACGGGTGAATTCGAGCAATCTGTCCCGTTCATCCCTGTATGTCCGTACGCCGTGTATTTCGGCAAAGAATTCGATATTTTCATCCACAGTGAGGTCCCTGTACAGGCTGAACTTCTGGGAAAGGTACCCGATAAGGGGTTTGATTCCCCGCATCCCGCCTTTTGTATCAAACCCCAGGACAGATACGCTGCCTTCAGTCGGCCTGTCGATGCCGCATAAAATCCTCATCAACGTTGTCTTGCCTGCGCCATCCGGCCCCACGATACAGAACATCTCGCCGTGAAGGACATTGAAAGTGACATCTTTCAGTGCTGCTAAAGAACCGAACTTCCTGGTAAGTTTCGATACCTCGATTACTGCTTTGTTCAACCTGTCCACCTTAATTAAACTACAATTGGAAGGGCTGTCTAAAAAGTCGGAGTGAAACATAGGTTTTTTAGACAGCCCCACTCTTCTATATTATTTTCGACAGGGATAACGGCATCTGCTGGAATTCCTGTCTTAAGTACGCCATCGGGATTGTCCAGCTCGATTTTAACGCCGAATACCTGTTTAATCCGTTCTTCCTTTGTCTGGATGTTCTTTGGCGTAAACTCCGCATTTGGCGAGATGTATGCGACAATGCCATCGAACTGCCTGCCCGGGAAAGAGTCGATTGTTATGAATGCCTTTTGCCCTATCCTGATTCTCCCGAGTTCTGTTTCACTCACGTAGATGGTTGTTGACATGAAAGCCAGGTTGGAAATCACCACCACCGGACTCCCGGTAATGGCGAATTCACCGGCTTCAACGAGTTTGTTTGTAACCGTTCCCTTGCATGGTGCCCTGACCGTACAATCTTTTATCTGCTTTTCAATAAGCCTGACCGAGATCCTTGCCTGGTTGATTTTTGCTTTTGCCATTTCGATGTCTTCGGGTCTTGCAAGGTTCTTCAGTTTTGACAGGGCCTGTTCCGCTGTGCTGTATTGCGCCTGGATGACCGTGTACCGCGTTTTTGCATCGTCATATTGCTTTTTCGTCACACTGCCTGCGCTATACAGTTCTTTCATCCGTTCATAGTCCGCCTTTGCCTGTTGAAGACTCTCACTGACCTGGATCAATTGATCCTCTGCCTGCTTGATATCCTCGCTCCGTGCCCCTTTCATTAAAAGTGCAAAGTTTGCTTCGGCAAACACCACACCGGCTTCTGCCTGTTCCTTTTGAAGCTGCAATGTCGACGAATCAATAAGGGCGATCACATCCTCTTTTTCCACCACACTTCCCTCGGTCACGTTAACCGAAAGAATTTTCCCGTTAGCTTCGGCAGATACGGTAACTTCCGTTGCCTCGATCGTCCCCGATGCCTGTATAATTCCCTTTTCCTGCTGGCAGCCGGAAACTATACCCGTAATCAGACTTATAATCACTGTCACCAGGAGAGGAAAAAAACAGGAACATGCTGTTCCTTTTGGATTACCGTGGATACGCTTAAAGGTCTTTATCATTGTATTCCCCCTGAAAAAATGATTTTCTCGCCGGTCCGGTGAGAATACCGCTGTAAAATATCTTGAATATTGCTTCTAATTTGTCCTTGATTGAAAAGGAATCTTCAAGAGTACTCTTTTGTAAGAAATACTCTTCTATAAAGAAGAAATATATGGATATGATAAGCCCGGGATCGATATCCTTGCGGAAAAATCCCTTTTCGCTTCCTTCAATTATAATTTTCCTTATCCAATTGCGGCTCACTGTGCGTTTAATCTCACGGATACTTTTCCAGATATCAGGAAGATGATTTTTAAGGTCCTCGATTACGAACCCGGGAATCTTTGAAAAGAAATAACTCAATACTTTGAAAATTTGCTTGAGCCTTTCCATATAATCGATATCCTTATTCTGAACAAGATTGTCTATGTTATTGATTAACTCTGCCTGATTCATCTGGATTACTGCCTGGATGACCGCTTTTTTATTGGGAAAATAACGGTAGAGGGTTTTTTTACTCATACCAAGGTTACGGACTATTTCATCCACCGTGACACGGGAAAAAGAATATTTTAAGAAAAGTTCTTCTGCTTTACTGATTATTCTCTTTCTTGTTTCATCATGAACTTTTGGCCCGGGTTCCGGTTTTTTTATCATTTTTTCTCCTTTAACAGGAAACGACACCAGGGAAACTAATGTTGTTTCTATGGTTTCCATAGTAAGATATTTATTTATCTTTTGATTGTCAATAGTGAAAATATCTCTTACTACAATATTTTTAATTAAGTGATATATTCCCGGCTTTAATCATTCCATTCAATGACATAACCTGCCGGTTCTATCTTTTTTCCGTTTTCCAGGGTAAATGGTTTTTCACCGAAATTGACCCACACCCCTGTCCCGTTATTAAAACGGGTATACTGGACTGTATGATCCTCTGTTATAAACCGGTGGGAAAGCATCTCTGCATATCCGCTATGAAGCGAGATCTGTGTCGCCGTGTGGTAACTTTCAATAAAGCGCTCTTTGTTTTTTTTCCACCTTTCCGGGTCCATGATGTACAGGGGGCCAGTCCCATAAAGAAGGTTAAAGAGGTCCCGGGTCTGCCAGAATTGAGGAAGCCGGTTGGAGGAATCACCCCAGTACCAGAAAGAAACCACACAATCGTGATAGACCAGTTCAAAAAGGGGAATACGGTAGTAGAAACCCAGTTGAAAGCGTAAAAAGTCCTCCTGTGGTGTCCGGATTGATGCAAGGTCATACCCTGCATCTTCAAGCCGGTACCTGCCAATGCTCATCATCCCTTCGAAATAATGGACATACGGGACAGCCCAGTCAATGCCGGTTTCACTCCCCGTCACCAGGTGAAACTCCCCGGAAATATATCCCAATAATTTTGATTTATATTCCCTGTCCCCGGAACGCGAAAGCGGATGCAGGGGGTTGTAGCATTCATATAAAGGAGAAGCCGTTGTCGTATCAATGAATCGTGCCCTGTACGGAAACGTTTTCAGTTCTTCTGCAACATCCTTCTTCATTCGTTCATATCCCCGCCGGGAGCAGATAATACCACCCGGATATTCTTTTCCATTTTCCCTGTGTACCCATCCCTGGCGCCATGAGCCGTCCCGGTCCAGGACGAGGTCTTCCGGCCATCCTCTTTTATTTAACCACTGGAATGGAACAGCTGGGTCCCATACATCCTGGTAAATATCGTATCTGCCTGTAAGAAAACCGAGATCATTCAATCTTTTCAATGCAACGGGTGATGCGCCATTTGACCAGAGTACTTTTACAAAACCGGCATTCTTTAACTCCTGTGCAATTGCCCTGCAATCCGGTAAACTTGACCACCATTCTGCTTTTTCCCACATCCATATATTGGCAGCACCGATAAGAAGGTCTACTGCCGGTACGGATTCCCGTTTTTGCTGTAGAGTTACAAGCAGACCTTTTTCCCTGGCATAATTCCTGTATGCCCTGGCAATACCCACATAACCGTCCCTGTCGATAAGAAGAATTCTGATTCGCCTTTCATAGCCCCAGCTTCCCATTTCCGGCTCCCAGCCGAATGTCCAGCCGGACGTGTTCGTGCCGGATTTTTCAGGCGGATGGAATTGTACATAATTGTCATCCGGGGTTTCCGATATGAAAATGATTCCCTCTTTTTCGCCCGTAAGGCCGATAAAGGGCATGGAGAGTCCCCCGTGCCCCTGGTAAAGATCGAATTTCCACAAAGGTAAATAATAAGGATCATCTGCCGGGATTAAAAGCCCTTCATTGTTCGGGATAACCCAGCCCTGGGATGCATCCGCATCCAGTCTGGCCGGAAAAGAAAAATCAGTATCCATTATCCCATTCCCTTTTAACAAAAGGGAGACGGTGTTGTGCGCCGGAATTGTGACAGATGCGGTAATGTCCCCGGAATAGATATTCTGAATGGAAAATAAAAGACTATTTCCATTTTTCTTTATATCTTTAAAAAAAACAGAATTATCAAAGCCCCGGAACAGGTATTTTCCGGAGTGTCCTTCTGACTGCAGCCGGAATATACCGGTACCAGTAGAATAGGTAAGTGTCGTACCCAGATGCGTCATACTGATTTCTTTCATTCCCGGGCTTATTACACCGGAGGATTGCTTTATTTTGACCATGTAAAGATCATCCCAGGTGCTAACCCCTTTTCCATATCCTGTAATTCTGAACTGGATCCGGGCGCAGCCATTGGGAATCATAAACCTTCCTTCCATCCGTTTCCACCCGTGTGTGCCCGAGGTTTCTTTTAATCCATGATCCCACTTCATTACCTTGTCCTGGCTGTCCCGCAGGACAACGGAGAGCTGGGCACTTTTCTGAATCTCCTTACATTGCACCCATCCATAAAAAGCATACACCTCCCCCGGTATGACATCTATTGTTGATTTTTGCCCGATGGACCAATCCTGGGTACCGGAATAAGCAACCTGGAGTACCATACCCCCGGCTTTCCCTGTCAGGGAAGAAATCTTCATTGTTCCCTTGCCTTTTTCACGGACCCACATATCCTCCCATCCTTCCTGGTTGTTTTCAAACCCGGGATTGATGATAAGGTTTGTGCGGTCATCTGGAAAAGAGTGGATGGTAATGAAAATAAGAATCAGGACCGGTATAATTGACACCTTCATTTGCTGCTTCCTTTCTTTCATTATTTATTATTACAGGGCATGTTTCAATGGTCTTATTGATAAATAATAACAAATTTTCTTCTTGCAATGTCGTTTTTTTCTTTTTACCCTTAAAAGAGATTCATTTCATCATGTAAATGAAGAGAGGAGTACAAGAGTGATTTTAATTATCAGTATTATCGTCGCTGTATTACCTGCACTGCTGCTTGTTCTTTATTTCTATAAAAAAGATAAATTAAAAAAAGAACCGAAAGGGATGATTGTCAAGGCTTTCATACTCGGGGTTCTTTCGATTATTCCCGCCGCCGGTATCGGGCTTCTTCTTATGCGTTCTACTACTATTTCCAATCCCTGGCTCAATGTTTTTTTCCAGGCCTTTATTGTTGCCGGCTTAATAGAGGAGTTTTCAAAATTTCTGGTATTCCGCCTGGGTATTTTTAAAAGCAAATACTTTGATGAGGTTGTAGATGGGATCATCTACATGGCGGTAATAAGCCTCGGGTTTGCCTGTCTTGAAAATATCATGTACTCCGGTGGTGAAATAGGGACCGGTCTCATACGGGCATTTACTGCTGTCCCCGGTCATGCAATCTGGTCCGGGATTATGGGATATTATTTTGGTCTTGCTGTTTTACAAAAGGAAAAACAGACAGAACTCTTTATCCGGGGACTCTTCTGGGGGGTTTTATATCACGGGACATACGATGTCGTTCTTTTTATTGGAATTCATCCGCAATTGACTGATAGGTATATGTGGGTAGTATTTCTTATTATCCCGATTCTTATTGGCGGGATTATCCATCTCCATCGTCTTATAAAAAAAGCTTTAAAAATGGATGAAGAAAATACCCCGGTTGCTGCTCCTGCTGATGAAATCGGGGAATAATTTTTCTTGTGAACCGGGAATGGGAAGGATTATCTATTAAGAATATAGCTAACTATAGCCCAATGTCCATTTCCCGGCTTTTTTAAGATAACTAAATCACCCGGTTTTAAGAACATAGCTCCGCAAATTATTTAATGGAAGAAAAGGGAAACCACCGATTACACAGAAATAGATAGAAAAATTTGTGTAATCGGTGGTTTCATCTCTTTATTGTGGAAAATCGAAATTCCTGGACAATAAAATAAAAATACTCCGAAACCTCTTGCAAAAATTCCTTAAATACTATTGGATTTTTACAAGAGGCTCACAGAACTGAATAAACAGGGTGAAATATGTTCATAGAGAAAAGATACCTGTAGTAAAATCTGCGCAGGGGCGCAGGGGAATTGCTGCTTGATAATTATACGAATTCCTTTTATAGTGGAGATGAAAAAACACCTTGTACTTTTATTACCTGAGCAGGGGTTTATAACCCGATAATGACAATGAGGAGTAATTAAGGGGATACTATAAATGCATACAACATACACACATCCACTCTATCACCATATCCCGGTAATAAAGAGGGCACGGGGTTACCGGTTGTATGATAAAAATGGAAACAGGATTATAGATCTTTACCAGAATAACGGGCATGCCCTTCTCGGACACAGAGCATCCAGATTAACATCTGTTTTAAAAAATATTATTTCAAAGGGTCTTATTTTTGATGTTCCATCCATATATACATACCGTTTAAAAAAAGCGGTAAAACAACTCGTTCCCGGAACCGGAACCGTCTGTTTAGCCGGGTCACTGGATCATGGCTTAAAAATTATTTCCGATGCCTTAAAAGTCCGGGCTACAGTGGATGATATCGTCGATCCCCTTTGGGGAAAGAAAAAAGGCAGGATCACTGTCTGGAGGCCTTTTACCAGGGATGATCCTGATTCTGTCCCCGTAATTATTCCGGTTCTTCCTTTTTCGATTGCTGGTGCACCGGTTATTATTTGTTTAAAAAAGGAATATAAGAATCCCCCTGAACATACAACGATGATTTCTCCTTTCATTCTTGCCGGATCTGTAAGGGCTGTTTATGATCTTGGGTATTACAGGAAACCTGATTGGCTGAAAGATGATATACTCAAAGGAGCAAAGAAATGGGAACAAAAAGGGATATATATTATTGCCCGTATGAAAGAAGAAGAATATCAATCTGCATTTAAGGATTTTCTTAAAGCAGGTGTCCTGCTTTCTCCCCATTACCCGGGACCCAGTATTTTCCCGGCAGAACTTTCCCATGGAGAATTACAAAAAATTCTGCATTTATTTCATGGTGCAGGATTCTCGAGGGAATGATATAAATAATGCTTTGTCTTAATCCTTTAAAAGGGGGTGACAAACCCGGATAAAAAGGGTATAAGACAAACGTTCAGGAGAAAAGATGGCGTATAATGAACTAATCATTATAACACGGATAATCACCGGGGCAATGTGTACTTTTTTTGCAATTTTACTCTGGTCAAAAACCAGGGAACCGGCATGGATTTTTATCATAATCGGGACCCTGTGTATTTATGTAGAAATCGTTTTTACCACCCTGGAAGCATTCGGGATTTTAAGCAAAGATCTTCTTACCATTTCCGGCATCCCGGTTTTAAAGCTTTTACTTTTTAATTTACCACTCCTTTTTATTACGATAGGATTTATTACAATAATTACAGGAAATAAAAGAATATAATTACCGTGTGCATCAAACTTCATAAAATATAATGAAAAAATAATAAAAAATGATTGACAGATCTTAAAAAATGTATATCTTTCTCATATATAGCAAAATACAATTGGAGGATTGAATGATTGCATTAATAATAGGCATTATATGTATACTTTTCACCGTTTGGGCCATTCTTCCATTCTCATTTCCAATGGGACTGAATTGGGGTAATGAGATTATAAAATTCTTAATGGGAGGCGGACCAATCTTATCTCTTCTTATTGGAATTATTGCTTTTTTTATTGGTATTGCAGATATAAGAGATAAAATAGAAGAGAAAAAAGAATTAAAAGAAGAAAAAGAGAACGCAAAAGATTAGATAAGCTCTTGACATAATTTTAAAAAATGTGCATATATTGAATTCACGCTGTCTATCAATGTGGTAGAATGATTATATGCAAAAGCAATAAGGATAGTATAAATGAAAACTATATTTGTGAAACAGAAAGATGTTGAAAAGAAATGGTATATTGTTGATGCTGCCGGTAAAAGATTGGGAAGGATTGCTGTCAGGGTAGCAACAATACTGCGGGGAAAACACAAACCCATTTTTTCTCCTCATATGGATACTGGAGATTATGTGATTATCATTAATGCAGACAAAGTACAGCTTACCGGAAGGAAAAAGCTGGATAAGATATATTACAGGCATTCCGGGTATCCCAGTGGTCTTAAATCCGAAAATTTTACCAAAGTAATACAGAGAAAACCGACATTTCCTTTGGAACATGCAATTAAAGGAATGCTCCCAAAGGGACCACTTGGAAGAAAGATATATCAGCATGTAAAAATATATTGTGGGGAAAATCATCCTCATATGGCACAAAAACCGGAGGAGCTTACATTATAGATGTAACCGACATTTATTATGAAAGAATGCTTATTTAAATAAAACAGGAGTAATATTGTGAATGAAAATCTTGCAGTAAAAACCGGAAAAAGAAAGACAGCGGTTGCACGTGTTTTTTTGCGGCAGGGAGATGGCAAAATAATCATAAATGGTAAATCCATAGATAAATATTTCCCTGGCGAAATATTCAGTATTATCGTAAGAAAACCACTGGAAGTAACAGATAATCTTTCCAATTATAATATAAAGATTAATGTAAAGGGTGGTGGATATTCCGGACAGGCAGGTGCCTGTCAACACGGTATTGCCAGGGTCCTCGCTTTTTATGATACATCAAATCGTGCTGCGTTAAAATCAAACGGTTTTCTTACCCGTGATTCAAGAATGGTGGAAAGAAAGAAATACGGTCGCCGCGGTGCACGAAGAAGATTCCAGTTCTCCAAGAGATAATCTTTATATTTCCGGGCTTAAAAATTTTAAAGGAAATAAAATAAAAATCATTTTCTCTGACGGAAGTTATATTCATGTATTACAGGATATTGTCCTTAACAATCATATTTATGAAGGCAAGGAACTGACTCCTTTAACATATGAACAGTTAAAAAAGGATTCCGAAATACTGGAAGCGGAAAGATACGCTCTTTCCCTCCTCTCTTTCAGCCAGCATTCAAAAAAAAATCTGGCGTTAAAACTCACAAAACGCGGTTTTTCAAAGAACTGTATAAATGACCTCATTTTTAAACTGGAAGACCTTGGATATCTTGATGATACGGAATTTGCAAAAACATGGGTGGCATCGAGGATTCTTCGTCACCCGGAAGGAAAGCATGCACTTCTAGCAGGACTTCTAAAACAGGGAATCGAAAGAACAACAGCAGAAGAAGTGATACAAAAGCTTGTATCTGATGAAACAGAACTGGATCTTGCAGCCGGATTGTACAAAAAATTGACAGGACTTCACAAACAGGATGAAAAAATCGCAGCTGTTCTGAAAGCAAGGGGTTTTTCGTATGGAGTTGTGAGGAAGGTAATGGGTTAACATCCTTTTAAACCTGTTTATCCCAAAATAAACCAGGTAAATTATAGGATACTGTGGAAACTTTATTTATAGAAAAAAATAAACAAACAGTATTGTAATATTGAATTTTTTAAAGGAAATGTATATAGTATCTGGAATAAGCGTGTGTTTTTTTAAAAAAAGAATGTATATATGAAGAAGGAATTTTCACAAATACCAGACACTTTCAAAGAGATCTGGACCGGAGAATTTGAATCGTTTGCATGGCACGATTTTTTGACAGCTATCCCATCTGCATTATTTTTAATAACTTCATACAAAGCAAATGGCAAAGAAAATGCATGCCTGCAATCCTGGTCAACTTTCGTAGGTGATAAAGGTAAGTTTATTTGTATCATTGGTTCTGTTTCCAAATCCGGACATTTATATCAAACTATAAGGAAAACAAAGTGTTGTGTTCTTAATTTCCCCTCTCATGATATCTATGAAAAATGTTTACAAACAATTCAAAACAATGATATTAATGCTGATGAAATAACAGATTCCGGTTTAACTGCCGAAAAAGCTGTTTCCGTTAATGCCCCAAGAATAAAAGAATGCTTTTTAAATATTGAATGTGAGTATTTATGGGAACATGAGCATTTTAAAGATAGCCGTGATGTGACAATTGCTTTACGAGCAAAGCATATATGCATGGATGTTGATAAATGTAATGAAAATAAAATTGGACGATACGGCAAAACTGGATATATGTATAACATACATTCACCACGGAATCCTGAAACTGGCGAACTCACCCCGGATTGTATTGGTGCCTTAGAAAAATATAATATAAAAACAAAAAAATGATTTCAAAAGGAAACATTATACGTGGCTTTCTTATGCTACTATTAAATATTGAATTGTTAATAAAATATAAAAGGGAATAATCTTTGTCAGTATATATACTTAAGACGCCCGCGTTCATCGGACTCGAATAGATAAATATCCCACCGGACCGCCATTGAACGTTTCTGTTCAAGCCGCTGGGAAATAAGAAGGCGGCTGCCGTCGGTGCGGAGATTAATCATGCCATAGTTTGCAACAGACCGCTGAATGACTTCGAGATACCCGTCCAGCCGTTCACTGGCTGCTTTTTTTTCCGCTTCGGTTGCAGCAGGATCATTGATAATAGCGGTCTCTGTATCGATTTTATCACGGAGTTCACTTCTTACCACATAGGGGTGCTTAATGCTTTCATTCCCTGATCGTGCAAGTTCCGTAGAGAAGATAAGCGGCCGTTCGGACCGGCTGTACTTTCCGATAATTCCCAGCGTATCGGGCCGGGGATGTGAATGGGGTTCATTATCCCCGCTGGAGATTATGGTAGCAATCGGATTGGTTGCCATAAGGAAACCGGGTGATATGTCTGCGCTTCCATGGTGACAGGCCTTGGCAATATCCGCTTCAAACCACTTACGCCCTTCTGTGATAAGAGTTTCCATTTCCCCGGGCGACTTCGGATTGGGGTCCAGTCCTGTATAATGCTTTAATAGATATTTCTGTGACAGTTCATTAAGATCACCCCCGAGGAAAATTTTTATATTCCCGATTTCAAGCAGCAGGATAATTGAATGACCGTTTTTTGTTACCCCATCGCTTCCCAGCCCTGGAAGGCCCACTTTCCCCGGTTCCAGTTCCCGGGGTACCGGCCCCAAAATCTTAAATGTCATACCACGATCATCCTCCGGGGCATATCCCGGCAGGTATCCGGGATTCTGCCAATCCAGACTCGCCAGTAATCCCATAATATCGTTAACACGGCCGGAATCGACCGCGGTTTTCAATAGATTCGGATAAGTCCGGTTTCCCCGGCGTGCAGCATTGTTTGTAATCTTTTTCAATTCATCTATTGTTAGTACAAGACCGGTCAGGTAATTGGTTCGATCGTACTTTTCCACTGTTCCCAGCGAACTCTTTCCATCCAGAACCTGCTCAACAATTGTATTATGATAAATTGTTTCAATATACACATTTTCGTGTTCAAGCAGTTCTTTAAAACCATAATAGTGGTCTTTATCCGGATGAGAAATTATATAAGATTCAAAGGTAAACTTTTTTTCAAATTTTCCGAATCGCCAGCGGAGGAATCGATACATATTATCAACTTCCCCTGCATCAATTATAATCGTCTTATCTTCCGGGGTTTGAATATGACATCCGTCACCCTGGCCGATATCTACGAAATTGACTTCCAGAATCCGGTTCTCCTGAAGGTTTTCCTTTCGAACCCACCCATTGCTGTTTCGTGCCCGGATTTCGAACCAGTTTCCATCAATCTGATCGATCCGTGCCCAGTCGCCCCAGAGAAGTTGATTCACCGGTGATTTCCCTTTTGTCGAGGTTTCTTTTCCCTTTTCTTTATACTGAACTGCAAACGGATAACTGATAAAAACTTCATCACCAACGTTCATAGTATCCTCCTTACTGGATATGTTACCAGTTGCGGGGGTATTATGCAATACATATAATGAATAATTTTATTTATTCCTACCAGAGCAACTGGTGACTATGTTAAATCTTACAAAATCTCGCCCTTTATATCAACAAATCAACTGTCTATAAAGTGGAAAAGGATGCCCTTTATACCACTTCACTGAAGAACATAGCTCCGCAAATTATTTAATGGAAGAAAAGGGAAACCACCGATTACACAGAAATAGATAGAAAAATCTGCGAAATCGGTGTCATCTGTGGTTTCATCTCTTTATTGTGGAAAATCGAAATTCCTGGACAAAGAAATAAATGCAACCTCCCTTTTCTTGACATATTATTACAAACATCTCTCTATCTCGGGATTAAATCCAAATTTCCCCCTTGTATTGAACCCCTGATTATGCTATTATTGAAATTTATTATTGTAAAAAAGATTTATTTCAGGAGATAAGGAACATGAAAAAAGGATTTATTGTACTTGCCGTTATTCTGTTTATCCTTGTTTCATTGCTCAACGGATGTGCGAAATCGAAATCGTCACAGGAAGATGCCGGTATTATTAAAGTGGGAGTTGCCCAGGCATTGTCCGGCCCAATCGCTCCTTACGGGGAATCGATACGGAAAGGAATACTCCTGGCAATAAAGCAAATCAATGAACAGGAATATGCGGGAAAGGGTATAAAAATACAACTAATTATTGAAGATACAGGAGGAGACCGGGAACAGACAACAAATGTTTTTAAAAAATTCATTACCCGGGATAAGGTCGCTGCAATCCTGGGACCTACGTTAGACGATTGTGCGTTTACCGCAGACCCCCTGGCACAAAACGCAGGAATCCCGGTTATCGGCTCCAGTACAGTGGCAGAAGGAATTACGGATATTGGAGATTGTGTATTCAGGACATGCCATCCCGAGAGCGTGATTATTTCCAATACAATTTTAACACTTGTGGAAAAACGGGGTATGTCCGGGGTAGCGGTCATGTACGGTAATAATGACCAGTATACAAAGAACGGGTTTGATTTCTTTTCCGCAGCACTTGCTGCCAATAAAGTAACCGTGCTTACCGTCGAACCCTTTGCAAGAGGGGATACTGATTTCCACACGCAGCTTAAGAAAATCAAGCCTTTGAACCCGCAGGCTATCATAACCAGCGCCCTGGCAGAAGAAGCTGCTACTATTATGATACAGGCACATGAACTCGGGATGACGGATGTCTATTTTGTCGGGGGCAATGGATTTAATACCCGCAGATTAATACAAATAGCAGGGAAAAATGCCGAAGGTGCTGTAAGCGGTGCTGCCTGGTTTCTCCATAATCCTGTACCGGAGAATAAACAATTCATTAAAAACTTTGGGTCAGTATACTTAATGGATCCTGACCAATTTGCCGCTCATGCTTATGCTGCTGCATTGGTTCTGGCAGAAGCCATACGCAGGACAGGATTCTCTCTTTCTTCGAGATATATAAAACCCGGGGCAATCCGCGACGAACTTTCCCGGATAATAAATTTCCCTACACCCCTGGGGAATTTCAGCTTTGATAAAAACAGGGAACCTCTTTATAAACCTGCTGTTTTGATTATACAAAACACGGTGTTCAGCCTGTTTGAAAAATAATTTTATTTATAAAAAAGGAGAAAGAAGATGCATAAACAAAACATATTATGTAAAAGAGTACCGGGGATATTCCTTGTTCTGGTATTTCTGGTATTTCTTGCAGGTATGGCAGTTGTTTACAGCCAGTCAACACCTGCGATAGGGGATGTTAATGATGATGATACTATCGATATTATCGATGCCCTGCTTATTGCCCAGTATTATGTGGGCCTGAATCCTCCCATATTTTTTCCCTCTTTAGCAGATGTAAATGAAAGCGGGATGATTGATATTGTCGATGCCCTTAATGTGGCACAGTATTCAGTGGGATTAATCACGACACTCCCCCCGGGAACCCAACCGACCCCGACACCGGCAGGGACCCTTCTGGATAACCCATTCGAAGGCGCATCATGGTATATTGATCCCGAATGGTCTGCACAGGCCATGGCAGGTGGCGGTGGGAAGATTGCAGATTGTAATACGGCGATTATTCTCGAATACGCCGGTTCGATTACAGATGGCATCGGACTCCGGGGACACCTGGACAATGCACGGGAACAGAACAGCAACCTTATTCTCATCGGTCTTTACTGTCTTCCCCGGGAATGCGGTTTCTATTGGCAGGATCCTCTTTTTAACTATTTCAACTGGTATGTTAATGAAATAATCGATCCTGTTGCTTCTATTCTGTCCGACCCGCTTTACCGGGACATCCGCAAAGTCATCCTCATTGAACCGGAAACCCTGGTAAACCTTATAACAAACCTCGACATAGCAGCGTGTGCCGAAATGAACGGTCCCGGCGGATATATCGATATGATCCGGTATGCAATTAACCAGCTGCGTGCAATCCCCCATACCTATTTATATGTAGATATCGCTTTCTCGGGCTGGCTTGGCTGGTATGACAACTTTAGTCCTGCCGCAGATCTGATGACCAGTGTCATAAAAGGCACAACAAATGGTCTGGACAGTATTTCGGGTTTTATTTGTAATACGCTAAATTATTCCCCCCTCGAAGAACCATACCTGCCGGATCCTTACCTTGAAGTGAATGGAAAAGCTATCCGGTCTTCAATTTTTTATGAATGGAACATGTACCTTGCGGAACTTAAATACACCCAGGATATGTACGCTGCCTTTGTGGAACGGGGCTTTCCTCCTTCCATAGGAATGCTCATCAATACGTCACGGAATGGGTGGGGCGGGCTTGACCGGCCGGCAGGGGTGAGTTCCTCCACGGATCTCGATACCTATGTAAACGAGTCCCGCATAGACAGGAGATTACACCGCGGGAACTGGTGTAATCAACCCGGGGGCATAGGAGAACGGCCCCGGGCCAATCCGGCACCGAACATCGATGCATATGTGTGGTCATGGCCGCCCGGATTATCGGACGGCATCAGTGCTCCCGGTGTGGATCCGGATAACCCGAATAATACATTCAAGGTAATGTGTGATCCGGAGGGACAGAGTATCTACTATAAACAAGTTGGGACCGGTGCGTTGCCTGGTGCACCCCACAGGGGAAGATGGAACCAGGATCATTTTGAATTGCTTCTCCGGAATGCATACCCCCCGCTGAACTAAAAGTGATATAACGGATTTTTTTATTTTAAACCTTTTATTTCTCCGTTTCATTGTACTATAATAGATATGTACTTTACAGCAGGGAATAAACACTGAAACAGAAGGGAAAGGAAGGTAACTATATGAACAAATCTCATGTCATCGTCTGTATTCAGACAGTACTTCTACTTATCTCATCATTCTGTTTTTCTGAATCAATCGGGGTTATTACCTATAAAGAAGGCGAAGTGAGTATCACAAGGGATGAAGCTGAATTGGAGGATGTCGATGCAGATACAATGATCGAGAATTATGATGTTATCACTACCGGGAACGATGGATTTGTGGAAATGGATATGACAACAACTCCTGGACAGACATTATGTATTACTGTAATGGCGGATACGGTTTTTTCTGTCGAGATTGACGAACATGAATCTTCGGAAACCACAACCTTTGAAATGTTTACAGGAAGCCTTGCTTTAAAAGTGGGTACATTAATGAAAAATGAAACGGTTGATGTTCAGACAGAATCGGCAAGTATGGGTGTAAGGGGAACCCTTTTTGAGGTGACCAGTGAGGTAACCGGTGATCTCCTTATAACCTGCGAAGAAGGAGAAGTGGTCTGTATTGATGAGGATGGTGAAGAACAAACTGTTGAGCCCGGGTTTGTTGTGGAAAAAAATCCAGGAGAAAAGTTCAGGAGAAATAATATAAAAAAAGAAGAACTTATGGCGTTCAGAAAAGAATGGAGAAACAACAGGCGGGACGCTTTTAAAAAAGACGGTTTGCCAGCTTTCAGACGTTATGCAGTCAAGTTTGACCGGCTTTACACGGTCTTAATACGGCTTGCAGATGAATTGAAAAAACATGCGGATATACTGGAACGCTGGAAGCGTTCTTTAAAGACCGGGAAAAAACCACCGGCAAACCAGCTGAAACAGGATATTAAAAAGATAGAGCCGGTTCTGGTGGAAATGAAGAAAGTCATGAATATTTTCGAACGGGTTGTTACCCAGCTTAAACTCATGGAACCCTATCATCAGCAGGGTTATCTGAAAGGAGATATGAAAAAAGGATTTAAAGTGGAACAATTTTATAAACAGATGAAAAAAAAGCTGCATGAAATAACCGGGATATTCAAGAGGGTACGCCGTGTGGTGAAATTGTTCATAAGAATGAATAATGGTCATTTCCCGAGACAGAAGGCGAGGGTAAAGTTTGACCATGATTTTGATGATTATAATCCGGAGTTTTAATTGCATAGCAATCCTGGATAAAAGGAAAAGTGATGATGGAGAACGTCAACCAGATCATGAAACAAAAAATATCTGCAGAACCTCTGCAAAAAGAAATGGAAAATAAGATAAAATTTGTTTCAAAAATAGTTCTCTTTATAGCAATAATGGGATTTGCCACTTATGCACTTTTTGAATTATTCTTTGGGATGAATGAAGTTTTTTTTACCGGCCTTTTCACCTGTGCTGCATTACTTCTTCCCACCCTCCTGGTTTTTTTTAATAAAATACAAGCCGGAATGATTCTGTTCATCATCATAATGACATGTGCAATGATTTCCACACAATACTTTTATATAAATAACCCGGAATTCCTGGGTCTTATGATGATTGATTTTTCCGTCTATTTCGGTCTTATCATAACAAGCGGTTTTATCCTTAATGAGAAAAGATATATATTCATTATCGTGAGTATAAGCGCACTGTTGAACGGCTTTATTGCAGCATACCTGACCACGAGTATCCCCCTGGTAACAAAACGCTTTTTTCTTGTTGAACTTTTCATTTTTCTGGCCATCGGATTCCTGATATACTATTTCACCTATCTCTACAATACTTTTCTTAAAAAAGCACGGCTCGAAATGGCAAAACAGAAACTTACAACAGAAAAGATCATTGAAGTAAACCAGATATTTGGCCGGTTTGTCCCGAATAATTTTTTAAGACTGCTGAACAAGAATGATATTACGCAGATTCGTCTCGGGGACCAGATACAGATGAAAATGACCGTCATGTTCGCCGATATCCGTTCTTTTACAACCCTCTCCGAAAAAATGACCCCAAAGGAAAACTTTGAATTCTTAAATAGTTTATTAAAGTTTATAGGTCCGACAATCAGACATTTCCAGGGATTTATCGATAAATATATTGGCGATGCGGTTCTTTCACTTTTTCCTGCAAAAGTCGACCATGCAGTCATGGCCGCGATCGAGATACAGAAGCTTTTGAATCTTTTTAATCTCGAACAGGAAAGAAACAGGAAAAGCACGGTGAAAATGGGTATCGGTATAAACTCAGGAGATGTGATTGCAGGTATTATCGGGGAGTATGAGCGGATGGAGGAAACAGTCATTTCCGATACGGTAAATATCGCCTCACGGCTTGAAAATCTTACAAAACAGTATGGCTCAGGAATACTCATAAGCGGAGATGCCCTTGATACGATAAAAGGAAAGAAACAATTTTTATTCAGGTTTATAGATCAGATTCAGGTTAATGGGAAAATACTCCCGGTATCGGTTTATGAAATTCTTGACTCTGATAACCCGGAACAACGGGAGCGATTTAAGTTAAAAGAAATATACAAAAAGGGATGGGATTTGTATTGCGATGGCAGAATCAAAGAAGCGATTGCAAAATTCGTCCATATTCTTTCCATGGACCCGGAGGATAAAGCGACACAATACCAGATCAAACGATGCAGGGAATTCCTTAATGAATGAAGAAGTGTTGCCCTGTATTTTTTACTGATACACCCTGACCCAGTCAATATACAGGTACTGGGGAAACACCGTGGTTTTGTCCGGCGGTCCCGGCCATTCGCCGCCGACAGCAAGGTTAAGAAGAATATAAAACGGCTGGTGGAACTCGCTGAACTCCCCGGCAGTAACCGGCTGGGTAAAGTATGCATTACCATCGAACTTTATATTGATGGTAGTTTCATCCCACTCCACTTCGTAGTAATGCCAGTCAGAGGCGAGTTTTTCCCCGCAGATTGTTTCCTGGCCCGCGGACTGGTGTCCTCCATTATCCCAGTGAAGCGCACAATGTGCTGTCCTGTCCTGTATTCCATCCACCCCGCCCCCGATCATTTCCAGTATGTCAATCTCGCCACAGGCAGGCCAACCTCCTTTTATCCCCATCATCCAGAAAGCAGGCCACATCCCCTGTCCATAGGGAAGCTGCATTCTTGCTGCAATTGTTCCGTACTGCCAGGAAAGTCGGTCTCCTGTCACTATCCGGGCAGAACTGTATCCGCCGTCTCCGCCAGTGGTTTCGAGTGCCCGGATTACCAGCACCCCCTCATTAATACAGGCATTTGGACCGCCTGTCCCATTGTACGTGTAACGCTGCCATTCACCATTCCATTCAGGACTCCATCCAGTCGTCCTGGTCTCATATGACCAGACATCGAGGTCGATGTCTCTGTTTTCAAACTCGTCACTCCAGACCAGGGTTGTCCCGTCCGGCGGTGTATAGGTGTCTTCCGAATCCGACGGGGGTGGTGCGGTAAAACGCTCCAACTCATGGCTGTCCTGGGTACGGCATCCGGTTGCAAGAACAATACAGACAAGCAGGAATAAAATCGTGCAGGTAATTGTTTTTTTCATGCAGACCTCCTTCTTCTTATACTTTATCCTTCCTGAAGCAGGAAATCAAATATAAATGCAAAGAATTATTTAGAATATTTGCTATTCATTGGACATTTTTATCATATTGCATTATATTCATTAATGGACAAGGAAAACTAAGCACATAAGTATTAATAATAATAATAAAAGTTTATAGAGTCTCATGCAGGAAAGGAGATCGTTATGAGAATGCAAAGCGTTTTCTTTCTATTAATAATAGTTTTTATCGTCCTGTTCAACTGTTCTCTTCCTACAGGTGAAGAAATAGACGAGTATGAAAATATCATGATCTTTTCCGGAAACAAAGAACTCGTTATGGAAATGGATACCCCTATTATCCTTGAATCCGAATCGGAAAGCCGCAGCAGCGGCATGGAAAAAGCGCCTGTTGTGGATTTCAATTACAATATAAGACAGATATGCCGGATACATCCCACAACGGTCGATGGACATACTGTCCAGGCAAACGACATTATTATATCCGGTAATACTGCCTATGTCGCGTACAATACAGCAGGGGAGGTATTTGCCGGTGCCATCCAGATCATGGAAATATGGGGGAAAAAGATAACCCTGACAAAAGAAATCCGGTTTACCGATATGGATATTATCTGCCTTTCGCTCCACGGGAATGAACTGGTTTTCGGCGGTATGGCTAATCCCGATGTATTCGACGGGAACAGAAGCGTTATCGGTACAATCGATTTGCGTAAGCCAAAAGCCAGCGATGTCAGGAATAGCTTCGTATATCTGGGAAGCTATGCAGCTACCGGTATTGCATTCCTGGATGACAGGTATTATGTAAGTGTGGGTGCAGCCGGTGGCGGAATAAAAATCCTGGATAAAGACATGAAGCCTGTCGAAGGTTCGCTGGAAACACCGGATATTCCTGCAGACGATATCCGGGACATTGAAGCATACGGATCCGGTGTTATCGCCCTTGCCGGAACTACCGGTAGTCCGGGAACGGATGGCAGGATTCTGGTTGTCAAGGGAAATACCAAGGATAATGAAATTACAATAGAAGACTTTAATTCACCGGAAGCAAAAGCGACAATCGAGGTAAATGGAAATTACGCTTATCTTGGCCTTTCGGCAAAAGGATTCCAGGTATGTAATCTTGTGGAAGAAAACATACTCTTTACGTTTAATAATCCGGACGGGGATTCCCTTCATGTGACAAACAGTATTTCCTATGATGATAATCTTATTTTCTCTGCCAATGGGGAATACGGATTCCGCGTGCTTAATTATACCCCGCCTGCAACCGAAGCTTCTGTTGTGGGGTTTTATAGTTTCGACGGACTTACCGACAAAGAAGGACAGAATTATTCTGCGAATCATATAGCATATAAAAGCAGATATCTCTTTGTGGCTTCCGGGGCCGGCGGAGTTTCTATTTATCAATTAACAGATAAATGATTTTGATTTTATACAATATAAAAGCCGGCTTTACTGCCGGCTTTTTTCAGGTATTTTCAATTATTTGTCATGCAGGAAAAAAGCGGCTGCCTTATAGTTGAGGCAGCCGTTTGATTTCAAGCGTAATTCTAAGAAAAACGAGCTTCCACTGACAAAGATACTACTCGATTACATCGATACCGGCATACCAGTTATCCTCCCTTTCATAGATGTGCCGGTCTATTCCATTGGTTATGCGCGGCCATATATGCAGCCGGAAACGGTAAGCACAATCCATATAGTGTATCGAAGAGGGGGTAACAAAAGTAGCCCCGGAAACACCGAACTGATACGGCGGATCTGAAATGGAATAGGAAATGTCAAAAACATCCCCGTCAGAAGTATTATGTCCATGCCAGACATGCAACTCGTATTTCCCGACAAAACCCTGGTCATGCCATGCGGTAAGATTGAACTGGATGTTATCATTGACAGACACGCCATCGTTCAGCAAGAGAATTATACTGGCGCACTCCTCCCCGGGGCCCAGGATAACCGCGTTATTCAAATACTCGATTGTGTGAATTTCACAAATTGGCGGGATATTCACCAGGTGCAGGTTAAGAGTTGCATAGTGGTTGAGTACCGGAGGTGTAATTGGAATACCGTCCTTATTCCATATTTCGACGCTTAATGTATACTCCCCTGTCTTTCCCCGTGTATCCCAGAGTGCACGCATCCCGACTTCGGTCCAGTAGGGTGAATAGTGATCCTTCCGGACAAGTCCTTCATCGCATACATAGACATTGTCAAGTGGTCCGCTGGGTGTTGTTACTGTTCCTTTATACATGTTTATCCGGTTCACATCCACACCGAGGCCGATGATGGTATAATTTTTTTTATATAAATCATCGGTAATATAACCATCGTCACCTGTATCACTGGCATGGTAGTGTATTCTGTAATAATAGGGGATATCATCCGTCCCCGTGGGAAGCCCGAAAAGGCCGTAAAGTTCCAGAACACCGCCAAATGCGCTGTCATTATCCTTTGTCAGCCCCCACTTGCTGCTGTAGGAAAAATCCTGCTCTTTATCATAGATATCATCCATATCGATATTCCCTACTTCAACAAACATGAATTGACCGCTGGGACTCACCAGTGGAGTGCTTGAAAATCGTAATTCATCCAGGCTCTTTGCATAAATCATCAAGCTGAATATACGGTTATTCACCAGGATCGGGCTTTCATCCGGCATTTCATACATTTCTCCGATAAGCATCGGACTCCCGTCAACTATATGGAGAACCCGGATTAAGATAGTGTGCGGTTCCTCCGGTGCCGTATACATGACATGGTAGTATCCGGCAATGGATCCTTCCCCGGTACCCAAAAGGATTTTCGTTTCCCTGTCCCAGATTTCAATAACGGGACCCGGTATGGGAACCGGGGCAGATTCATATTCTATCCCGTCCTCGTCCTCGATAACGCAAACACTGTAAGCCCGGCCTGAAACATGAAAGCTTACATCCGCAGCCCCTGCAAAAAGGGCGGGAATAAAGAAACAGCAAACGATCATGATACATAACCCGGGAAATCTCTTATATCTAAAAACATTTTTGTTTTCCATTTATATCCTCCTTATTATAGTATTTCTTCCTGGTAAATCTACCATTTTATGACACATCCGGTATGCACCTGAATACAATGGCTTGCTTCCGTTAGATCGAAATCATACATTATAGCCATATAGTCTGCCCCAATGTCCAGAATGAAGGGAGAATAAAGAGGAATGTGCAAACCTGCACCGATTTTTGTGAATGGAATCAGTTTATAGGGAGAGAAAATTATCCCGGGTCCGGCTTGTGCATATAAAGAAAACTTCGATAAGTTCAAATTTGCCCGAAGAACAAGATCAAACATATGAATGGCATCGTATTGGGTATTGTTATCTATACCATCGTTGGGTTCATGCGCAGATATGTATATTCCGTAATTCGCAAGAATCGAAAGCCATGGAACAGGAGAAAATCCCAGATCGAAAAATATTCCGGGGCCATTGGAAACATCACCGGAAAAATCCGTTTCTGTATAGAAATAATACAATGCATGAATACTCAGTTCCCGTGATGTTTCCGTGTCTGTTGTCTGTCGTGATGCGCTCACTCCACCGACTTGCTCCCCGAATGCGGTTACGACAATAGAAGGAACTTCTCCCTTTTTCAGACTCAAGAGCTGCTGGTAGGATCCGTCCTGATTATCCGTGAGGGTTCCCTGCCAGTTGCCATTTTTAGCAGAAAGGGTGATCTTGTCCTTGTACCCGGGGAAACAGGCATTCCCATATATATCAACGGGAGTCGTTGTCACTTTCCAGAGATCAAATCCGTCTCTATCACCCCTGACAAGTTCTGTTTTTAAAATCGATTTACCGGGGTGAATTCTTCCAAGCCCGACAATGGCAATATGTTCATGTTGTCTTTTGAATGTAACATCCGATGCAGGACCCTCTTTCGCTTCAATAACAATTCTATAGGTTCCTGCAATTGCAGTGTTTATAGTTGCTGCATATAACCCGTCCCCGGAGGCTCCATCTCCATGATTTCCGTCATCGCAAAGTTCAACTGTCTTATATCTGTAATTGACAAGTGATTCCGAGCCCAGTATGGCCGGCAGATTCATAGTAATCATGTCACCTTTCGAAAGATCGGTTCCCTGCACCGCGGCTATTTTCTCTATTGTATTCCTGTGCTTAAGCAACACGGTACCCAGACTCATTTCCGGGACAGCGATCTTTGCCACAATTTTTGCATTCAGGACCGGTTTTTTTTGCTGTGTCAGTCTGGCATAGACAGTAACCGGTTCCCCAGCTTTTACTGCACTCTTTTTGAGTTTCGACTGCATAAGGATTTCGACTTTGTCTGCCAATGCGGCAAGAATATACGGTTCTTTGCTTTTATCATGTTTAAGGCGGTAACTCCATGTTCCCGGGGAAGGTTTTCTGAAGCGGTAAATAATATATGCATCCCCGTGAAGAATAACCGGTTTTAATGCAGATGCATCGACCCAGTCTTTACCCCCGGGAGTCCGCACCTCGATACTCAGATTTCTTCTCATACTCTGCCATGCAGTTGTCAGGATCAACTCGGATGTCACGGAATCTATCTGTATTTCGGATGTATAGGTATCGTCAGAAATTCCTTCGTGTATATCGAATACATCATCTGCCGTAAGAATGCCCCGTATCATAAGATACGATTTTGCCAGCTTAAGATTGTTTTCCGGTTGATCGACGAGTTTATACTCATCAACCTCCGCTGCAATATCCTCGAGAAGACTCAATCCCCAGTCGGAAGAAGGCCCGAACCATAATGGGTAGAGGGCAATATCACTGGTATTCAGACTGTGAAGAATTGGATAAGCCGGCGGGTCTTTAATATCCGGGCTTATATTTTCTTTCCCGTCCGTGAGGAGTACAATTGCCTGATTCTCCGCGGGAACCGGGGGAATGGCAGTTAATGCATCCCTGGCAAATAGTACCCCGGAACCCATCGGGGTCATACATGAGGCACTGGAAATGGAAAGGTTATTTATCTGTGTACGCATTGCAACATGCTGGGGATCGGATTCATCCAGGGAATTGATGTACTGCAAACCGAAAACCTGCTTTACATTCAGGGGATAACATCCCGAAAACGCCACAACCCCGACGCGGTCATTTATGTTCATCAAATCGATAAAATACTTTGCCCTGTCTTTTACCATGGGAAGTTCATCGATCATGGAACCTGAACAATCTATTGCCAGCATAACATCCACCGGCGGTGTGGTGGATAAAAGATCGTAATAGGAATAGGCAATATCATCCAGGGGGTCCTCGTCTGTATGGCATGTTAACGCCACCTGGACTTTCAGGTAAAAAGCAAACGGCATTACCGTATCACAATCGATGGAACAGACCACGCTGTAAAGAGAGGGGGAGCCCTGCTCATGGGATCTCGGGTACCACTCCCCGGGGAATACGTTGTCATCGATCCCGGGGGTATGACTTGAGTCAGGCGGGAACTGACAGTCCATTACATAGTTTCCGATCTCATACCAGGTTAACCCGGAAACATCAAGTTCCGCGGGTTCCAATCCCGGTTCGGCTTCGCTGTAATAAGCGGTTACCGTGACACATCCGTCGGGTATTGGATAAAGACATTGACTTTGGAAACGGACATAGATTGTATTTGCAGTTTTGGAAAGGGCAACATCCTGGGCAAGTCCCGGATAAAAGTAATCATCGTCAACAGGGGATGTATTGATTCGTACATCCGGTGACTGGACGACGCCCAATGGAATATCCCAGTTCCGGATCGAAACATTATAAGAAAGATCGGCTGTAAAAGCAACAGTAGCTAATCCTGCAAAAAGCAACAGGATCAGGAAAACCTGGCAATACTTTTTTTCCATATAATCCTCCTTTAATAAGATTTTTGAAAATATTTTCATGTATAAAAATGATAACGGAATTTATTACCCTTTCTCTGATAGCAGAGTAACAGTATGGCTGTAATAATCTTAAAAATGTATATTTTTCGTATGAACCTTATGAATTTTTTTTAAAAGACATCGCTATACAGCTTGAAAGTATTTTATTTTTATCGAAAATGACTTTTTACATAAGAAGATTATTCTTAAACCCTCTCATACCCTTGAATACTCGTTTTCAATAACCGGATAATTACTTTAGAATTATTCCTAAAACAAATTTTAAAAAACTATATCACTTTCATACGATTCATATTATAACACCCTTTTAAAAAAAAACAGGTTATTGAAAAAAAAAATGAATAATTGACAGGAAAAAGAAAATCTTCTTAAATAACCTGTAAAAGCGGAAAACAATATTTTCACTTTTTTTAAATACTTCATTATTTTAGAAGGGAAAGTAATGAAGAAAACCATTTTTAAGAGTATATTATTGATATTGATAAACAGTTTCATGTATGGAAGCGAAAGTGATACCTGATACAGAGAACCAAAACAAGCAAAAGGCAGATAAGCAGGATGGGGTAAAATACTGTGCCCTTACCTTTGATGATGGGCCTGATATTGTGAAAACCCCTCTTGTACTGGATAAGCTCCAGACTCATGGGATTGTCGCCTCATTTTTTGTGGTCGGACTGCATATTAATGATAGTACAGCACCTGTCCTGGAACGTGCTGTTGCAATAGGTTGTGAAATCCATAATCATTCCTGGTCTTTCGACAGTATGAATCAAATGACGAAAGAAGAAATCAAGGAATCAATCGGAAAAACAACAGAAGCTATTAAAAAATATGCGGGAGTGACACCTGCTTTTTTTCGTCCGCCCAATCTTCTTGTAAGTCAGGAAATGTACAATGCAATTGATTTCCCTTTTATAGATGGAATTCTCGGCATGGATTGGGATGGCTGCAATACAACAGCAGAACAGCGTGTAAAGAATGTGCTAAGGGGGATGATGGATGGGGCAATTATTTTACTTCACGATGTACAGCCCGACCCGCATCCGACACCCGAAACCCTGGATATTCTTATACCGGAACTGAAAAAGCAGGGATACCAATTTCTGACATTGACTGAACTCTTTGTCAAAAAAGGCATTACCCCGGATCCGGATGCAAAAAAGATGTGGAAATATGTGAAATAAGGAAATTATATAATAAATTTCGAGATTTACTTAATTCACTATAATTTTAAATCCTGGTAACCTTGACTTTATTGGGGTTTTCTGTTATTTTTTGTGAGATTTTATTCTATAAATTTATAATTTATTTATAAAAGGATTTAAACCCATGGATGAGAATAAGAATAAGAAATCTTTAAAAGCCATTGGGATTTGTTTAGGTGCATCAACAATCAGTGCAGTTGAATTATCAAATACTCATGGTGAATTAAAGGTTAGCCGGGTGGTCATTAAACCGCATGAAGGGAACCCGAAAGATGAATTCGCCCGGGTAATTGATGATCTTCATGTAGATGGAGTCCCTGTCCTTGTTACAGGAAGAAAATTCCGTGAATTTGTCACTCTTCCATCGATTACCGAATCGGAAGCTATTGAATATGCCCTCGAATTTGTAGCAGGAGATAAAAAAAACTTTGATGCAGTGGTTTCAGCAGGTGGGGAAACCTTCATGGTTTACCGGCTTGATCATGATCGGAAAATCGCCGGGATTTCCACCGGGAATAAATGTGCGTCCGGTACCGGGGAATTCTTTCTCCAGCAGATTAAAAGAATGAACCTGGGGGTTGTAGAGGCTGTTGACCTCGCTCACAAGGGCGAGCCATATGCAGTAAGCGGACGGTGTTCCGTATTCTGTAAGTCCGATTGTACACATGCACTCAATAAAGGAGAACCAATTGCCAATGTCACTGCCGGACTGTGCCAGATGATTGCCCAGAAAATTATAGAGCTTCTTGCAAAGGTTCCCCATGACAGGATTATGGTTGTCGGGGGTACTGCCCAGAACAGGGTTGTTATCAATCATATTAAAGGTGAAATCGGGGAAGTTATTGTACCGGAAGAAGCTGCATATTTTGAAGCGCTTGGGGCTGCCCTCGCTGCATTTGACCGTGGAGAAAAAAGGGGTACGGAGCTTTTTAATAAGGAACACTCAAGTTTTACTTTTCTCAATCCATTAAAAGAGTTTGAGAATCTCGTCACCTTTAATGCAACAGAGTTTGCTCCTGCCAGGGATGGAGACAGGTGTATTATTGGACTGGATGTTGGTTCTACAACGACAAAGGCAATTCTTCTTAGAGTGAATGATGATAAAATACTCGGATCCATTTATTTAAGAACCAATGGGAATCCGGTAGAAGCATCACGTGAATGTTATAAAAGCCTGCTTGATCAGCTTAAAGGTGCAAACATCACTATCATCGGTATTGGTGTTACCGGATCGGGCAGGCAGATTGCAGGACTGTATTCACTCACGGACGGGATTATCAACGAGATTATTGCACATGCAGCAGCTGCTGTTTACTTTGACCCGAAAGTTGACACTATCTTCGAGATCGGGGGCCAGGACGCAAAATATACCTATATTACCAACTCTGTTGCATCGGATTATGCCATGAATGAAGCCTGTTCTGCAGGGACTGGTTCGTTTCTGGAAGAAGCGGCATATGAATCACTCGGTGTAAAAGTGGAAGATATTGCAGAATACGCTCTGAAAGGGGAAAGACCACCCAATTTCAATGACCAGTGTGCTGCGTTTATCTCTTCTGATATAAAAAATGCAACCCATGAAGGGATATCACGGAATGACATTCTTGCCGGACTCGTTTACTCTATCTGTTTTAATTATGTAAACAGGGTAAAAGGACACAGACCTGTCGGGGAAAAGATATTCATGCAGGGCGGGGTCTGCTATAATAAAGCAGTACCCCTTGCTATGGCAGCAATTCTCCGTAAACCAATTGTCGTACCACCGGAACCGGGGCTTATGGGTTCATTTGGTGTTGCCCTCGAGCTTAAGAAACGCATCCAGCTGGGACTTATTAAGGAACAATCTTTTCATCTTGAATTGTTGATTAACAGAAAAGTTACCTATGAAAAATCCTTTATCTGTACCGGGGGAAAGGAAAAATGCGATATCAAGTGCTCGATAAACAGGATAAAAATCGAGGATAAGGTCTATCCATTCGGGGGAGCATGCAACCGCTATTATAATATGAGGTTCAAGATAAATGTGGAAAGTGAAGAATTTGACCTGGTAAAAGCGAGAAAGGCATTAATTTTTGAAAAATATGCCCCCCCTCAAAACCTGCCGGAAAATGCAATAACAATAGGAATCAATAACAGCTTTCTCTCCCACAGGATATTTCCGCTTCTTTATAATTTTTTTACACATCTCGGATGCCGCGTTGTTATACCGGACGGTATGAATGAAGAGGCACTTAACCGGCAGACATCATCCATGTGTTATCCTGCTCAAATAGCAATCGGTTTATTCGATAATCTTCTTGAAAAAGAACCGGATTATTTCTTTATCCCCCATATAGAAGAAATGTATGTTCCCAAAGGGAATAAAAGAAAAGAGTTTTCCGCCACCTGTATTTTTATCCAGGGCGAGGCTTTCTGGATGAGACAGGTATTTAAAGACAAGGATCTTAATGGGAAAATTCTTGCCCCGACAATAAACTTTGGGGGAAATTGGAAAAACGGGATGAAAGGTTTTATCGACACCGCTGTTGCCCTTGGTTTCAGTGAAAAAAAGGCATCCGGAGTGTTTTTAAGGGCTGTAGAAATACAGGAAGCATGCGAAAAAGAGATACGTGAAATCGGGAAAAAGGCCCTGGATGACCTTCACGCTCACCCCGATAAAGTCGCTACGGTAATTCTCGGCAGACCTTATAATGCACTGGGAGAACTGGCGAATAAGGGAATTCCGAAAAAACTCACAAGCCGCGGGTATATAGTGATCCCGTTTGATATGCTCCCCTATATTGATGAGCAAATGGAGCCGCCTCATCATGATTACATGCACTGGGAAATCGGGCAGCAGATTATCCGGGCATCGCAGGTGGTAAAAAAAGACAAACAGCTTTATGGTGTGTATATTACCAATTTCCTCTGTGCAATAGATTCTCTCCTTGTCTCTTATTTCCGGCGGATTATGGAAACGAAACCATCCCTTACCCTTGAACTGGACGGCCATACAGCAGACGCGGGAATCAATACACGAATCGAGGCTTTCCTGGACATTATTCACAATTACATCCAGGTACAGAAGAATGTCAGGGACTCTTTGTCAAATAACTTCCGGCAGGCAAAGGTGATAATGAATAACAAAGGGGCGCGATATATCGATTCAAAGGGAAAACAATACCTGCTTACGGACCCGAAAGTGAAAGTAATTATCGTTTCTATGGGTGATTACGGGAACCGGTTGTTTGCCGAAGTATGGAACAGACTCGGGATCAAAACCATTGCCCTTCCTGTTGCAGATGTCGAGGTATTGCGGCAGGGGCGTGGCGTTACCACCTGTAAAGAATGCCTGCCCATGATTATTTGCATCGGTTCAATGCTTCACTATCTTGAAAAGCATAAAAAACCAGGGGATAAGATCGTCGTGTTCCAGCCCCGCGCAGCAGGATACTGCCGGCTTGGACAATACCATGTATATATGAATATCTTGATTAAAGAACGGAAGATGGAGGATGTCGCGCTTCTCTCCCTGGCTAACGAAGAGCGGTATGCAGGGCTTGGCCCGACATTTGCCCTTAATGCATGGAAGGGTATTGTGGCAAGTGACGTCCTTGATGATGTACGGAATACAATTATGGCGATTGCTGTTGATCGAGAGCAGGGACTCGCCATTCTGGAAGAAGAGGTTTTAAAGATCTGTAATGTATTTGCAGGGAGAACAAAAAAGTCCATATACAGGCAGCTTAAGGAATCTGCCTTACGGTTAAAGCGTGATATCCCGGTAAAAATTCCCCTTCACAAAGCACCTCATGTCGTTATTATGGGTGAAATATTTGTACGCCGGGATTCATTCTCCAATCAGAACATAGCACGGAGACTGGCAGAACGGGGCTTTGTAGCAAGAATTTCTCATGTGAGTGAATGGATTTACTATCTGAATTACATGATTAAGAATGGCCTCCATATTTCCGATCATAATTTCTTAAGCTGGCTCGAGTTTGTCATTTCCGATAAAACCCAGCAGCATGTGGATAAAAAGATCAAAAAGATATTTTCTCTTTCCGGCCTTTATGAGGAAGAGACGATCGATATAGAAGATATTGTACGCTATTCAAAGCATATTGTTCCCAATAAACTCAAAGGAGAACCCGGGCTTATTATGGGTGTCATGATGAGGGATTCATTCGATAAATATGCCGGTATCATCAATATCGGACCCTTCGGCTGCATGCCGGTGCGCTTTACAGAAGCGGTGATCTCGAATAATTCGGATATGGATGCAAAAAAGGATGCATACGCCATGGCCGGCGGATACTATTCACCTAACGGATTTTCCGCACAGGAACGTATTCCCTTCCTTACCATCGAAGCAGACGGGAACCCGTATCCCCAGCTCCTGGAAGCCCGGTTCGAGAGTTTCTGTCTTCAGGCCCGCAGGATTGCCGAAAAGCAGGGGAAAACAGTGCTTACGATATAGGATGATGAGAGAAACCGCATGTTAAGGAATTATCACGTTGATTTTTTTATCCTTTAACAGAACTCCACTACCAGTCCAACGTAATACTGGGCTATTAATAAAGCATCGACAATATCGATAACATTATCGCAATTTACATCTGCGGCCAGAGGATCAAAAACGGACGGATCCAATCCGACATAATACTGTGCGGTAAGGAGTGCATCAACAATATCTATAGCTCCATCAGAATTGACATCTCCCAAAAGGGTTCCGGGTGTCGATTCCGGGGTTCCTGTTGCAGTCGGCTGCACGGTTATTTCCGGGGTTGGTGTTACTGTCGGGACCGATCCGCCATAATAAACGGTCACATTTATCCCGGTATCCCCTGTCCCAAGGTATACTTCATGGTCCAGGCCGATAAACTTCCCGGAATTGTTTTTCCAGAGGCTTTGCCGGACGATATTGTATTTGGCTGCGTCAACAGTATTCCAATCTTCAAGGACGATCCCTCCCGTGTCATGAGAATCGGGATTCAGGCACCAGAATGTATGGTTCAGTTCCTTCTGATTAATAAACTGTGCAAGATACTCCAACCATTTCCCATTATTACCTCCTGTTTTGCCACCCCATTCACCAATCAGGACAGGTGCAATACTCGACTCTGCAATAAAAAACCAGTTCGGCTGCCAGCATTCGGCATAAAGGGAGTTCAAATCAAAAGAACCCTCGAACCACGGCTGGACATAAATATCCGGTCCATAATCATGGGGCGAATAGATCACCTTGTTCTGACCGGAGCCGATACTAACCGGATAATCCGCAACACCCCGGAGATTTCCACCCCACCAGTTGCAGATATAATCATACTTGTCGGTGGATCCATACTGTGCCCCTGGCACAGGATAGCATTCGATCCCCTCGACCACCACGAGGAGGTTGGGATTCCCCGCAAGCACTGCCCGGGCAATTTCCTCTGCCGCTTTCCGGAAGTTATTCGGATCATTTGAATTATCCCATTTTGCTGTACCGGATACATCGACCCAGGACTGGCCGTGGGGTTCATTAAATATATCCGCTGCAAGAATGGTATCGTCATTTTTGTAACGGCCTGCAAGCCATTGCCACCCGGTCTTCAGATCATCAAGGGAATACCCGCTTCCATACCAGAGGGCTGTCCGTTCATTGGTGCTTAATGCATGCATATCAAGCATGATCTTTAGCCCGACAGTTTTACAGTAATCCACGACACTGTCAAGCAATGTCAGGCTGGTAATACCGTCTATATCAGGATTAATCTCCCCGCTTACGAATTCGACCAGGGGATCATTCCCGTTCCTGAATCCCAGGATAAGACTGAGGCACACCGGTAAACGGAGGACATTGAAACCGCGGGATGTGATGAGGTCAAACCCGTCCTTCCAGTTCATTTCATGCAGTCCACCCAGACCCTTTGGGTTTGTTTCGAATCCGAACCAGTTTATCCCTGTAAGTCTCACCGGGTGTCCCTGGCTGTCGCAGATAGCAGCCCCTTCCGTATGAAGCCAGTCGTCTCCCGGCGAAGGCGGCGGTGTCGGTTCAGGCGGGGGAGACGGCTCGATTCCCCATACCAGGGTTCCACCCCGGTAGCACGTTACCTTTTCACAGGGTGCGAAATCCGTGAACGAGGGATCAAAGGAATAATCATCTGTCTGGATATAGTATCCATTACTCACCTTTTCGATCCGGAGCTGGATTTCCCCGGAATCCGCACCCGGGGACACAGAGCCTGCACCAGAGGAAAAACCTATTTCCAGGTAGTCATCGTAAAAAGTACCGGTCACATTCCCGCTTCCTACCCGGGCATAATCTATGCTTAACTTCGGATCAACATACCCTTCGCGGGTCATGTAGTACCGTAATGTTATTCCGGAAAGGGCAATCTCGCCAGTTCCATTATTCAAAATTTTAAACTGCGGTTTTATCTTGTTAATCTGATCCTCTGTCTGTGCACACCGGTAATGGACAACGATATCCTGGCCGGACAGGGGGCAGGTAAATCCGGCAATAATAATACATAATAGGCAGCCAAAGTATTTCTTTTTCATGATTATTTCCTTTCTTTTTTATTTTCGTTTCTTTATTTATTATAAAGCTTACACGGTTTTTCATTTTCACTCAATCGGAGAAACATCTTAAACGTCCTGTCATTTCTTCTGATATACTATATAGGATGTATGGCGGATAAATGTTTTTCTTACCGGTGTTATTTGGGCATAGACGTTTATTGAATTGAATGGGGGAAAAATTATTTTTTCTAAAAAGGACTTGTAGAGAATTATAATTTATACTAAAAATTATACAATTATTCAATTAAAATAATCAAGATGAATAAATTATTATCCAGATGAGGAGGCTTTTATGAAAAATAATACAGGTATTCTACCAGGTATTATATTAATCATCATTTCCGGTTGTACATCATTGACAGAAAAACCCGGTATTGCAAAATATGCAGTTGCAAAATACCCGACACCGGTACTGTATACGTCAGATTTCAATGCAGTTTTCGGGGGGGAAGACGGTATTTCCCTGAAGTTCGATGATTACGGCGAAATTGATGAACTGGAGTGCATTGCTCTGCCGGGTACTGTGTTTTGTATTGAAGATACTATGTATAAGGGGAAAAACTGTATCTATAGAGTAACGACTCATGATTACCCTTATCCGACAGAAAAGGGTTATTATATTGACAGCCGCTTTGTTGTCGTTTCCCATGTAAAGCCGGATGAGCGTATTAAAATCCTTCCCCCTTTAAAACAGATACTCAAAAACCTGAGGAATGCAGAAGGTGCCCTTTACACATGGGGAGGAAATTATTGCAGAGGTATCCCGGAAAATCTGTATTTTTATCCGCCACTTGCAGAAATTGATGTATCATTAAAAGAGCAATGGATGCTTTGCGGGGTCGACTGTTCCGGTTTGCTTTATGAAGCCACTAACGGATATGTACCGAGAAATACAAGTACTTTAGTAACCTATGGTGAACCGGTTCTTATAGAAGGATTGACACTTTCACAAATTACTGAAAAACTCCTTCCCCTGGACATTATTGTCTGGAAAGGTCATGTGTTCACTGTCATTGATAAAGGAGAAGTTATTGAAAGCAATTACGACTATGAACCGGAGATTGAGGGGTTCCAGGGAGGAGTAAGAATTTCTCCTGCTGATAAAAGACTCGAAATGCTTTTAAAGGAAAGAACACCGGTGAATGATTACAACAAAGAAGTGGAAGGGAAAAAATTCGTTATACGGCGCTGGTATCAAAACCAATAGATACCCTGGAAAATTACCTTCCAGGCCTTAGAAATATTTAGCCAGCAATTTATGATAAAATCAATATAAAAGCTGTCCGGGGAAAATATTTCCGGACAGCTTTCATTACAGTTTACTGTATTATTAATGATCCGGGATATTCTTCCAGAGCAGAATCAATAAGGAAGTATCCTGTATACGAATCAGGATCAACAGGCTGGTTATATACAGGATAGGGATCAAGATCAATGAATTGAACAAAATATCTGCCGACATTGATGATAGAACGGTTTCCATAGGGACTCATTTTATAATCACCATAATCTGTTATGTCATCGAGCCGGATATGACCTATCCAGACAGAATGAGAATCCAATCCCACATTGAACTCATACCGTGCTTCTGTATCCGTCTTCTGTTCCATAACAAAGGTATATTCATACCCTTTCAATTCAGGGGTAAGGTGAACACTTTCCGCTTTAGAATAAGTGACCCAGCTGTTATCTTCATCCCCATTAATTTTAAACTGGATTACTCTCATACCACTCGCTTTTGCTCTGAACGATGCACGGTACTTATGACCTTTTATAAGAGGAACCCGCTGGATAAGCTGGACCGAATACGGCTGAATCCCGGGTTCCAGGATATCGATCCGTGCATAATTGTCATTGTCTATTTTTTCTATGGAGAGGGTACCCTCCCCGCCGAATTCGGGCAGGTGAAGGAAAAACCAGTAAGCGGTTCCCGGGATACCTGCATTATCCCTGGTCATCGGCATATCCCCTGCCGGCTCATCCAGGGTAAAGGTAGTATTGTAAATTTCATTCCCATCTTCCAGGGCAGGGCGTGCCTGATCAGGGCGGGGTTCGGGCGGGATTTTTTCCGGGGGTTTTTCCGGGAACCGGTATTCACTTCCTGTAAGTTCATAGACACGGACATAATCAATGTGCATTAGACCGGGGAAAACAGTCGCCTCTGTGGGATTCCCGTCAAAATGACCTCCCACGGCAAGGTTAATCTTAATATAAAACTTTTTATTAAAGGGTGCAGGGTAAGTGCCCCGTCTGGTATACCACCTGTTGAGAGTCGCATAGTTGTTTCCATCAACATAAAAGCGGAGTTCCCCCGGTTCCCATTCCAGGGTATAGATATGAAAATCCGAGGCTGATTCCCCCTCGGGGAAAAGGTATGTTTCTCCAGTGTGTTTATTATCCGGCCATTCTGCACCGAAATGGATTGCGCTGCTCACTTCTGATGGATTGCTTCCCCTGCCTTCGACAATATCAATCTCCCCGGAGGCTGCCCATGATCCATATTGATGAATCTCCGGTTCCATCCATATTGCAGGCCAGAATCCCTTACCCGCGGGAAATCGTGCACGAAACTCGAATTTCCCGTAGAGTTTGCCGAAAAGGCCTTCTGTCTTCAGGCGGGCAGATGTATAACTGCATCCTTCATAGGATTCCTTTACAGCCCGGATAACAAGCATGCCGTTTTCGATAAAAGCATTTTCCCCCCTGTCCGTGTAATACTCAAGTTCTTCATTTCCCCAACCGCTTACCCATTCATCATGAAACCAGAAACCATTTCCAATGTCAAATGTCCATTTCAAACGGTCAATTTCATCTCTTTTAAACTCGTCACTCCAGATAAGAGTCCACATGGAATCTTCCCCTTTCTGTCCCGAAGACAAGCAGGTACATAAGCCAACACATACGATAGCAATAACCATGCTAGCAAGTAGTTTCATATTGCCACCTCTCCTCCCGGTTCTGTGATTAAAGACCAACAGCCAGGATGGAATGATGAAAAGCAGGGTGATCTCCTGCCTGGTTGTATGGTTGTATCATAAAATAAAAAACGGAAAGAGAAAAGAGTATCCGGCTTTAAAATTGAACCCGGGAATTGGTGTGTACGGGTTGCATTCTTTCTTGTTGAAGAGTGTATAATTTCTTACCAGACATTGTACCGGCGCCGGCACACTCCGGTATACCTTTTTGAAGATTGTAAACCTTTTCATACTTCCCCTGCCCGCTTTTCGCCCGGAAATTACCGGTGAAGATGTATTCCTATCCTATAAAAGGTGGATATAAAATTGTATTAAAATTCATCGATAAGCCCGACGCTGTATTGGGCAATCTCAAGAGCGTCCATAATGCTGATTACGCCGTCTTTATCGACATCGGCATTGGCTTCAATAAATGGTGAAGATACAGGAAGGCCGACATAGTATTGTGCTGTCAACAAGGCGTCCAGAATATCGATATTTCCATCGCCGTTTACATCGCCTGATTCGCTGTCCGGTGTCGGGGCAGGTGTTTCGTCCTGGCTGCCAAATGCCAGTTCATACACATCCGCGGTCCCGCTACTCTGGATTCCTTTTACACAAAACGAAACTTCATACAAAACCCCCATATTCATTCCAAAGGTCTTCCACGCATTAAAGTGGTTGGCAATAGTTACAGCACCACTTGCCCGTTTCGACTGCCGTACACTCCAATACTGTACAGGACCTGTCATCCCGGGAGTGTTGAGTGGCGTGGGCTCGTATATGTCATAGGTAGCTCCATCAGAATCAAATGTTCCCTTGAGTCCTTCTCCGGGTGGGCGCCAGGGACCCCAGTTATCAATGATGTAATATTCTATGTCCGGGTTTCGTGTTTTGCCATAGACACCTGAATAGAAATTTCCATCTGGCTGGTATTCGGCTCTGTAGTATATATTTATACCCTCGCTGCCAGGTCTTTTGCCTATCCGGACTAACAGCTCATTGACATTACTCCACTCTACACTGAATCCGGCTCCGGTTCCGAGAGTCATGCAGGCGGTTCCCCCGTTATCTTTCCAGAATTCGTAGGTGTAGCCGTCCCGGGTGCCGACCGAGTTGGTGCAGATCGTTTGTGCGGTTATGGTAAACACTCCGGTAAAATATACTACAATTACCAAAACCAAAATAATTTTCCGTTTGTTAAAGAATAGCTTACCCATTTTTTACTCCTTTTTATCTTTTTTTAAATTCAATTCTTTTTAATTATAGCATGAAGCGGAATCCGCTTCAATCGAAATTTTTTATTAGCGTTTACACCTGTAAAAAAATATTATCGCCCCTGGCTCTCGTGCCGGCCGGGAAGATAGACAATTGCATTATTTTAAATACTTTACCTTTCCTTCGATAAGTGCTGCATGGTTTTTACCATCCTTTCGTATAAAAAAAGCAATTGGAGCGCATAACAAATAGGTAAAGAAAGAATTTATCTTTTTTTTATACGCCTCGACTGTATTTGAACCTGTTCTTTGCCACCCGTTTGGTGTCTATGAATGTTTTCATTAAATTATTACACTGTACTACTCACTGTTTGCTTATTTAAACATATTTAAACTACTATTTTCAAGCTGAATCTTTTCTTTTTTTTTATCGGTAAACACCCGTGGGTAAATTTCCCCCCAACCGCCTGCACTATTCTTTTTTCAGCAGGTTTTTTATAACCCTCCCTTCTCTCGGCCACGGTAATCTTTAAGTAAATCACATAAAAGAAAATAACCATTCCGGAAATAGCCCTCATCGCCCTCCAATTTATTTGAAAATTAATAACAAACCTACTATTATTTATGAGGAGAGGTAGATATGAAGAGAATATGGAATATTTTTATCTTTTTATTGGTATTTCAACCCTGTATGGCAGAACAATCGAATGCCCTGGTAAGTAATTATATCGATTATTTTAAAAAGGGCGATGTAGAGACCAAGATCCAGATTATTGAAACGGCGGTAAAACTGGAAGATGTCAATATGGGACCCCTTTATCATGTTGCTGTCAACTATGCCCTTGATTCACCTGATGTGGTGAAACAGAATCCGGCACTCGGCGGGATTCTTATTATATCGCTCGATGAAATAGGAAAACTGAACTATACGGAATCCAGGTTTTCTGTCTTAAAACTCTTCGATGTTGCAATCACATCGACAATCCAGGTATCTGCCCTGAATGCACTAAAAGTGATAGGAAAGGGAGATAATGAGATTGTTGCAGGATTGAACAGGTGGCTTGACAGGAGAAATTCCCTTTTTCTCACACTCATAAAACCGGATTTTTATGTCCTTGATGTTTGTCTTGAAACTTTAGGTGCACTCCGGAACCCCGATTCATTTCCTTTTATTTTCACGTCCATGATTCTTGGTTATTCAGATCATATTTCCGAAACAGCGCTGAATTCTCTCTACCTTTTGGAGGGGGATTTAAAAGTACATCTTCTGGGTATTATTGACAGGGGAACTCCCCTTAACAAACGTGCGGCCCTGGAATTCGCCCTTGAAAATGAAAAACTCCCAGAGGAATCAAAAAAGGAAATAATCAGAAGCGGGCTCAAGCAGTCATTACTCGCCGGAAGCGTTACAAGTGAAGAGGAAAAGATAATAACAGACATGCGTTATACAGCAATCCGGGCAACGACCAAATACGCACTCGGCGATATGACGAAACAGGTAATCAGGCACTTTGATATCATTAAAGAATTGTATGAAAAAGGAAAAGAAACGAACTCGCATATGGTGGAAGGAATCGACTGTCTCGGGAGCATGGGAACACATGAGGCGGCCGTAACCCTGTCGAAATACCTGGATTATGTGAATCTTTGCACGGAAAAGATAAAGGTATTCGACGAACAGATAGTCCTTGCACTCATCAATAACCTGGAGAAATTAGATGATGATGTTGCCCTGGATTCACTGCAATACACCGTATTTCTTCCTTACAGCAAGAATACAAAGAAAGCTGCCCAGGATGCTGCGAATAAACTACTTAAACATTAAGAGACAAATGATTCTTTCTTGATTTGAATAAAAGCGATATTAAAAAGGAAAGAAATCCGCATCATCTGTGGTTTGAATATCTTCTGTAATCCGTATTAGTTTATCCTCCAATTCTTGGAATATAATAAGTAAAAACTAGTATATTTGTTACCAGACCAATATATGCTGTAGCCTTTGAATAGAGGCTGCATTTTATCATTAAAATCGAACTTATTATCAAAGAAATTGTACCAAGTATGTAATGTATATTATAAGCTGTTCCTTTAAACAATGATAAGGTTGCTTTAAACGCAGATTTAATTTCTATTCTCTGTAAATCAGTCGTAGCAAGTTTATATTGATCACTCAATTGAATTAATTCGAAAATTGGTCGGGATGGAATGAGTGAGATAAGTCCAATAAATCCTGATGCTAAAACAAGAATTGCTGCCGATTTATTTGTTTTTTCTAATGTTATATAAAACACCAAAAATAAAGGTACTGCAAAAAGTTGTCCCAATAAATACAAAAAATCAAGACTCATTATTCCCGCAAATTTGTTATCTTGTATGATTAAAAAGATATTATCAGGAAATAATGGCCAAATAAAAAACGATATTATTGCTATTGGCATAATCAAAAATGAAACAAAAGCCGACCATGCAGCAATCTTTAAGATAAGATTGTATTTTTCAACATCAACTTCTTTTGTTTTGTTCGACTTAACCTACATCAAGGCCAGTATCTCCGTGACACACGCAACACTCGGTATAGGTGGGTGGATAGCCCTTATCCAGCCGGGACTTTCACCCGGCAAGAAGCGTCAAGATTCGCAGTGACGCACCAACGGCCGTTATTTGCCGAAGTCCAGGGTGTCGGCGGACTGAAAATTAATGTTATAATTTAGCTGGCACATAGGAATTTACACATTTATTTTTCAAACCAAGTACCCTGGATTTGGGTGAGCGACGAGGACCGAGGAGTGAACCGGCAAATAACAGTTGAACTAAACCGCTACCGCGGTGGGAAACACCATAGCAACCTATAAATCCCCACGAGAAACAAAATCAGCTAAATCCATTATAATATAGCTAAAATTTAATATCAAGGAGAGTCCCCTGCGGGGTGCGATTTCCCAATCAGGTTTTTTTAACAAAAAACCATAACTGCTCCCCCGATAGTAACCACTCATCTTCACTAATCGGCACTAATAAATCTACCTATTATAATATTAATCGTTTCCATTCAAG
>JAFGQK010000185.1 GCA_016935735.1 Spirochaetales bacterium
ATAAATTTCGGAAGAATCCATAGATATCAGATAAATTATCAGACTTAACATTAAAAATACAATAAAATCAGTCAAGAAAGAAAAAATTGAAAAAGTAAAGGAAAAATTGAATAAAGACATTAGAAATATAATGCTCTATCCAGGCAAAATTGTTGCCCCTTATAAATAATGCTATAAAAGCTAAATATTTGAGGTTTTGAAATAAGGGTTTTTAGAGTGGACTCAATAATAAATTATATAAAAAAAAGAACCTTTTCAGGTTCCTTTTTATTTGTTTATTCAGTAAAAACCGGATAACATTACCATTTAATAACAAGTTCAAGCCTTTCTTTGATTCTCATCATATCTCCGACCGGGATGGTGTAATACAATGTTTTTTTATCCGGTGATAATTCACCTATGGAATGTTCTTTTATTGGCGAAGGGGCTTCAACACTAAAACTAAACTCATACCCTTCAAACATTGACTCCATCATCTTGATTGTTTCTTCATCCATTGCAGCATCTGAATTGTCACCCATTCCTTCTGATATTACCTGGCTATAAACGTATGTGTTTCCAACCTTCTCGAAGGTAATAGGCCATTCAGAAAATGCTTCTGCCCGGGATAATGCTTCAACATTTTTGAATTTCAGTTTCGCAGTAATAATGATATCCTTTTCGGTTTCATCCTGGGTGACATCAATAATTTCAAGACCTTCTATCCCTTCAATACTTGTCTTAAAATCTTCTTTCGTTATTGGAAGAGGTAGATTTGAATTTTCATCTTCCTCTTCCATCACTGGTTCATCAGGGGAATCCATACCAGGTTCATCCGAAGCTGTATCCATGGATGATTTTCCCATTTCCAATAACATCCGGGAAATTCTGTAAGAAAAGAGAATTGTTCCTGAACCATCATTTTGAATCTTTATTTTCGTTTCCGCTCCCATGCAGGAAGCTACTATGAGAATAAAAGATAAAATGACAGCATATAACCATAGTGATTTATTCATTTCCTTACTCCTCTACTCAAGAATAATAGGGGTTCAGTGAAAACATCCCTACTCTTCATAGAATAGCACAATATAATATAAAATACCAATAAAACTATTTATAAAGATCCTTTCTTTATTACATAAAGACCTTTATTACATAAAGATCCTTTCATTCATTCATGTCATTATTGTTGTTGCTGTCGTTGTAGATGTTGTTGACGGTGTCGTCTTCTTCTTCCCGGTTCTGTTTGTCTTCTTCCCTTTGGGACCGGTTTTTGTTTTAGGTTTCTCCTTTATTTGATTTTTAAGGCATTTCTTACAACCCTGGCCTGTACATCTGTCTGAGATTGCAGCTTTCCATTCATGTTCACAGGTTGAACATTTCCACCATACCTTTTTCTTGGATGTGGTTGTTACCTTTGCCGGAGTCAACCCCCTGTTCCTGGATAGATGCCACTCTTTTGCCAATTTGGGAAACATTGCATAAAGACTATTGTCTTTACATACCTTTCTTCCCGAACAATATGGACATCCATATCCCTTTGTTCTGTATCCAACTGATGATTGCCACTGGTGTTCTTTCTTACATTGCCACCATACTTTTTTCTGGGAATGTGGAGTAACTTTTACCGGTGTAAGTGTACCGTTTTTTGTAGCATGCCATTCTTTAGCAATAGCTGGAAAAAGTGTTGCAAGACAATTATCTTTGCAGACCCGTTTTCCATCACAATAGGGGCATCCTCGCCCTCTTCCCCTATATGCGATTCCAGCCTGCCATTCATGTCCTTTGCTACATTTCCACCATACCTTTTTAGGACTGCTTGGAAGTACATCTTTTGGTGATAGTTTTCCATTTTTTGTAGGGTGCCATTCTTTAGCAAGATTTGGATCTACTGTGGTAAGAGCACTCTCTTTACAAAGTTTTCTTCCATTACAGTACGGACATCTATTTCCTGCTGTTCTACTTGCAACAATAGCTTTCCATTCATGTCCCTTACTGCATTTCCACCACACTTTTTTTGCTGAATGAATAGTAACATCCTTTGCTTTTAATTTTCCATTTTTTGTAGGATGCCATTCTTTAGCAAGTTTTGGTTTTAATGTTGAAAAGGACGTATCATTACAGACTTTATTTCCTTTACAATAGGGGCAGCTTGTTCCACTGGCCCTGTTATTGATAATCGCCTGCCATTCATGTCCTTTTTCACATACCCACCATACTTTTTTTCCCGAATGATGGAATACATCTTTGGGAGAAAGATCTCCATTTTTTGTTGAATGCCATTCTTTAGCTAATTGAGGATCTTTTACCGATAGAGAATTAGTTTTTAATAACTTTAAACTTTTCATAATATAAGAATTTATTAATATATATGAATTAAGGCAAGTATATTCAATAAAAAAATTGGTTTTTTTTATGGATATACACCTTTAACGGATATAATTAACCGGTTGATCGTTGTTCAGGTAATTAAAAGTTATGCTTATCTCTCTAACCCGACTACTCATATTCTGCAAATTATTAATTATTTACATTACGAATAGAGCCGGTACATAAAGAATTTGAAAAACGGCCTGATGAATATTATTACTCTATACAGCATGTTATGTTTTATTATTTATGATTGTATCAATCCATTTCAGATATGCCGGCAATCCGTCAAGAACGGAGAGAAAAAGTAATTCAGGGACTTCGTATGGATGAATTGCTGTTAATCTTTTTTTTATTGTTGTTATACAGCTTTTTTTTGTTTTCACTAATAGTAAAACTTCTGTATCTTTCTGTACCTCCCCTTTCCACCAGTAGAGACTGGTAACCGGTCCCAGAATTTGTGTGCATGCTGCAAGCTGCTCATCAATAAGCATTTTTGCAATAAGCTCTGCTGCTTCCTGTGGTGCAGAAATCATTGCAACGACATATTTTTCTTTATCCTGACTCATTTGATACTCCTTACCTGGTATTTAAATAATTATGGATATTCAACCTGAAAAAAGGCTATCCTATCACCTTACTCAAACTTATGAAATTAAACCAGACCAGTATTTGTAAATTCGGCAATAAAAAGATAAAGACATTCCGTAATTTGAGTTTTCATAATATTATATGTATTCGATTCATCTGCCGCAGATAATACCAGTCAAAGGTAGCCTTGCACTGGTACGGATTCCAGATGGAAACGATAGAAGATACCTCCTTATCCGGGCATATCACAGAGTACTGGGTACAATACTTCTTCCAGTTTTCTTTTACCTTTTCAAGTTCTACCGCTATCATATCCGCATTGAAAAAATAGTGGTGCAGTGTATCGGCCTCTTCCATCGTGGAAGCAAATCCAGGAATAAAGGTAAACCCGTTTTTTTCTCCTGCTTTCAGTGTATAGTGTGACCTGGGTGCCGCACAGGGTACTCCTCCTTCGAGGGTTGTCCAGGAATTTCGATTTTCCACAATAAAGAGATGAAACCACCGATTACACCGATTAAACAGATTTTTCTATCTATTTCTGTGTAATCAGATGTAATCGGTGGTTTCCCTTTTCTTCCATTAAATAATTTGCGGAGCTATGTTATTGTTCCTGAAATAACACCGTGTAAGATGAAGAGACCACTGGATATTCCTTGATTGCGGCTCACTCCACAAGGTAAACTCGCAATAAGAATAAAGGGAAAGCACCATTGATGTGCTGCCGGTATTTTCCATTTCAAGGTGCCAGATTTCACGGGTTTTTGCCGGGGGAACAAAATAGCAGACGTTATGCATTATCTTATCTATCCCCGAATGGATAATGGTGTATCCCTGTCCATGGCGGCACTCAAAAAAATCAAGATCTTTCATGACCGGCTGCCACGCAGGTGACCAGTATTCCTTTGTTACTTCATTCTTAAGATAAAAATAACGTCCAGGCCTGTCATGAGGAATATTATTATACCGGTATTTGGTTATCCTCCTGTCCCGGGGATCGTTATAAAAGGAAAACCCGCCCCCGGTCTGACTCACAATTCCGCAATATCCTGTACGGTTTGAAATATAATTCATCCACGGGGTTGGTGTTTTAGGGTTCGTGATAATATATTCCCGTGAGTCTCTTGAAAAACTTCCGTATCTCATTCTTTTTCATCCTTTGCATGATATACAATCTCTTCCCATATCTTTATGAATTTTTTCATTACTTTTACAGGATACTCGGATTGCATAATAACCCTGACAGTAGAAAAGTTGACTGCACCTGAGTGCAGGACATCTTTAATAGTAAGAAGATCTATCCCTCCAATTGCCACACAGGGAAGTGGTGTGTTTTTAATAATCTTTCCCATACAGTCAAGCCCGAGTACCGGATCCGGTCTTTCTTTTGTCGGTGTTTTATACACCGGTCCGACACCGATGTAATCCGGCTGCATGTCCATGGCACTTTCTGCCTGCTTTTCATTATGTGTGGAAAGGCCGTAAATCTTACCCGGTTCATTCCAGAACAGCCGTGCATCTTTTAAAGACATATCCTCCTGGCCAAGATGCACCCCATCTGCCCCTGCTTCTGCGGCAATCCGTACATCATCGTTAATGATAAAAAGTGAACCGGTATGAGAAGTAATTTGCCTGATTCTTTTTGCTGTTTCAAGCACCTCTTCATACGGGATATTCTTCATACGGAGTTGAACGAACTTTACCCCGGTTTTTACCGCTGCTTCGGCGCATTTTTCATAACCAGCAACAGGATTTGAAAGAATTACATAAAGCCCGAAACACTGTATCATGGTAAATCTTCCAGAATAATCCGGGCGATTTTTTTCCCGCTTTTAAGCATGCCGCCAAATATCGGCCCCATACGGAAACCGCCGCTTACATTATTTGCAGCCATTCCAGATGCATAGAGCCCGGGGCAAAGACGTTTTGTATTTTCAATAGTCGAGGCCTCACCGCTTTCAACCCACATCGGTTTCTCACCCATAATACCACCTGTTTTCGTATCTATTTTTATTCCTGCTTTCTTTGTGGCTAATACGGCAATTTCACTTGGGTGGCCAGTTCCATCCAGAACAGCTTTTGCCGTGATAACCAGGGGATCAACATGCATCCCTGCCAGGCCTACAGGTGTCCAGAGTATGACCACACCGGATACTTTATTGCCTTTAAACACGATATCCTCGACACTCACTGCATTAAATATCCTGACCCCTGCATGGCATGCCCCGTAGATAAGGCCGCTTGCAAACTCTACAGAGTCCATTGCCAGATAGCCATCACCGGCATCACGGTAATTAATACAAAAATCCTTGAGTATCGGGATGACATCCTCCTGGACGACAACCTCATTAAACAGCATACCACCGCCCCATACACCGCCGCCAGGGGCAAGTTTTCGTTCAAAAACAGCAACCTTTTTACCTGCTTTTGCAAGATCAAATGCAGCGACAAGACCGGATGGGCCTGCTCCTGCAATAGCAACATCGACATGAAGACAGTCTGAAAGTTTTTCAAAATATCCCTGGATAATGGTTTTTGTGATCTTTTCTTCCATTTTTTCCTCCTTCGTATATAAAAAAAGCAGATTCTTATATTTCAGAATCTGCTTGAGGTATCTTCCCGTATTCAAAGCGATGGATTCCCTGCCGCCGGTATTATCCGGATCAGGTTCTATGGGTATAATCTCAGCCCCCTCATACAGGGAACACCCCAACCAGATTGAAAATAACATAGCACACTTTGTTTTTATAATCAAGATATTTTGTTATTCGTGTGAAAATTACAGATGCTTTGAGGGAGGACTTTTTTGTTTGCTGTGGTTTAAAAAAACCTGTTTTTATGATCGCACCCCCTTTAACCCGCTTTAAGTTATTTATTGTCATCTCTCATTATTTCTGCTATATTTTTATAGATAAAAAAAAGGATAATTATATGGCAGATATTACCCCTTATGAAGTCTCAAAATACACAATCCTGGGGAAAATAAAAAATTCTTATGATTATTTCTTAATAAACCTTCTTACCGGGAGTGCGGATATTGTTGATGAAGAAACGGCGATAAAGTTTAGACAGGGTGTATATCTGCAAAAAAACGATCTTATAAAAAAGGGATATCTTATAAACCAGGAGGATGAAAAGATTCTTTTTATAAATTCCTATTGTGATATTTGCGAAAAAGAAGAAAAGCAGGAAATCCTTATCCACTTCATTCCATGGCTGTCCTGCAATCTTTCCTGTGATTTCTGTTCTTTTAAAGAATTGAAGTTCAAAGACAACATTGTTTCGGACAGTATTGTACAATCTTTTTTTTCATACATAGATAATCATTATACAAATAAAAAGAAAATTATCGCTCTTTCCGGAGGGGAGCCGTTCCTCCCGGGAGAATCTTATAAAAAAATAATTACCGGAATTTTTCATGAGGCAGGATCCCGTGGTATTCCCCTTCGAATCAATACAAATGGGTCATATCTTCAATCAAACATCCCTGTATTAAAGGACAGAAATATAGAAGCAATACATGTCTCCCTTGATGTAAGGAATACACCTTTTGAAAATAATTGTCCTGATAAAGATAAGAATAATTATTTCGAACAGGTCACAGAAGGTATCCGATTATCCCTGGAACATGGTTTCCGTATACATGTAAAGATTCTGATAGGCAGTAAAGACATTAAAATATTACATCTGCTTGCAGCCTTTGCTGAACAATCGGGGTGGACTGATAATTCATTCTTTTCTGCCGAAATTATAAGCAGAGACAATTATTTATTATGCGATTCCCTGCATACACTGTTTCCCTTCCAGGTTGATATTGCAGGGCAATTATACAACCAGATATTACGGTTCCCGGAGATTCTGGAACTTTACCGTCCTCCCTTTTCAGTGACACGCTTTTTACTTGAATCAAACTGTCTTCCTCTACCCATCTTTAAAGCCTGTCCCGGAGTTATGTCTGAACTGGTCTGTACAATGGAAGGAACTATCTTTCCGTGTATTGTATCGATGATGAATAAAGACGAGTGTCTTGGCACTTTTTACCCGGAAGTTACTGTACATAAAGGAATAATCGATAGGTGGGAGGAAAGAGATGTAACAACAATAAAAGAATGTGTAAATTGTTCATTACAGCTTGGTTGCGGGGGGGGATGTACGATAAGAGCAAAGGAAGCATCCGGGAAATATCTGACCCCTTGCTGTATTCCGGTTAAGCAGTTTATGGAAGCAGGATTGTCTTTGTATTTTGATAAAAACCTTGTTTCAAGGGAATAAGAGATTCTAAAATTAAAAAACTGTGTTTTTTATCCTTTTTAAGAAATGAAGATTCCTGTACAGCTTGTTATGTACGTTGAGCTCCAATTGTACTTTGAAAAGAGCCGGCCAGTGCCCTTACGGTCATATGAAGGCTTTTATCATCAAACCAGCAATACATACCGGGGAGTTCCTGGTCTACTTTTTCCCGGAACTTTGTAACCGCTTCGGGAATATCCTCAAGATCATAGATAAGTGTTGCTTCAATAAAGGGATCCCGGTAATGGCTTTCTCTATTACCCGGTTTTTGTATGACCGGGAGGTAGTCGGACAAGCAGTCACGTGCAAATTGTTTCATAGTGGCGGATACTTTATCCAGGTGTTCCCAGGGGGGCGGGGTAGTGTCTTCCTGTCCTGCTAAAGGAATTGGTGCTGTTAAAAGTCTCTGTTCAAGGCTGCGGCAGTAAAAGATGACTATGTCCAGTTTATCTATCTTGAAAGTGAGATTCTGTAATAATGGATTCATGGAATCACAGATATCCCGTAAGGTAAAAAGATCATCCATGGAAAGGGTTCTTTCATCACGGAGTGCGCCAAGTGTTGTTTTTGGCCACTTTGAACCGGAATTCTCTTTTTTCAAACAGGGAAGCCGGGTTGTGATTTCTTTCTTGATATCGAGCAGGACAGGGCTGAATCCCCTGTATGCAAGGGTCGGGACACCATTCCAGGATATGAAAAATTGTCCTGCTTCCACCCGGGTTTTTTGCCGTGGATGAACAATTTCAGATATAATATGTTTTACTGTTGTCATAAAGACCTCTTTCAGTCCAGGATGCATGCAAAACCTGACTATAATTGTGATACATCCCCGACACCCTCACGTATTATCTCCGGATCCGGTCCGGTCATATCAATAACAGTAGAAAGAATTTTTTCAAGAGTCTCCCCTGTGTCGAGGATAAGATCTACCTGTTTAATATATTCAAGCTCCCATCCGCATTCAAAAAGGTATTCTTCTGCATAATCTTTATTAAGCCAGCCCTTTCCTGTAAGGTTTTTTAATGCCGTTGTAGAAAATATGGGCGAACCAAGTGTTTCCACAATCCTGACCGGGACAGGATGATCGGGAATACGCACACCAATTTCGGTTCGTTTCATGGTTATTTTTTTTTCGATTTTACTGGCAGCATTCAATATAAATACATATGGTCCCGGGGTGAATTGTTTGATAATCCGGAAATGGTAATTGTTTAGAAAGGCAACCTCACTTATCTGTGAAATAGAGGAGCATATAAGGGTTGGGGTTGAATTTTTATCATTACCTTTCAGTTTCTTAAGCTTTTCGATTCCTTTTCTGGAATTAATACTGCATCCTATCCCCCAGCTTGTATCTGTTGGATATGCCACAAGCCCGCCATCTGAAAGAATGGACTTTGCTTTTTGCATAATAGTATCATCGATACTTGTTCTGTAAATATATTCGATCATACATTTTCGTATTGAATGGTTTTTTTACACTCATCCAGTATTTCTTTTGTTTTACTGGCTCCAATCCGTGTAACACCCAAATTTTTCATTGTTAATAACGCTTCCATGGAACGTATTCCCCCTGCAGCTTTTACCTGTACATGGGATGGAGAGTGTTTTCTCATCAATGTAATATCATGGACAGTGGCCCCGTCCGTTCCAAAACCTGTTGAGGTTTTTACCCAGTCCACACCAATCTTACCGCAGATTTCACACAACCGGATTTTGTGGTGATCTTCCAGATAACAATTTTCAAAAATAATTTTTATTTTTTGCCCTTTTTCATGAATTATTTCTGTGGCTGCCCTGATTTCTTTTTCAACATATACCCAGTCATCACTCAAGACCTTGCTTATAGTTATCACCATATCCAATTCTTCTCCCCCGTCTTCCAGGGCTTTTTCTATTTCATGTACTTTTACAGAAAAAGCCTGGCCCCCGTGAGGGAAACCTATGGTTGTACTTGCCTTAACACTGGTTCCTTTAAGACGTGCAGCACACTCGGCCAGGAAATAGGGCATAATACAGACACTGGCAACATTATATGTTATAGCCTCCTCTATACCGGCTTTTAAATTTTCCTCTGAAAGACAGGGATTGAGCAGTGAATGGTCAATCATTTTTGCAATTTCTAAATAGGTATATTCCATATGCACCTCTTTATACAACATCAGGAAAGCAAGGATATACTTACTCTGTTTCTGGTTGTTTGATCTAATTGCCATAAATATATCTTTTTTTCTATGATGAATCAATAACCAGTATTTTGTTTACTTGACTTTCCATTGTATGTAAATACAATTAAATTATATTAATGTCTCCGGCGTCTTTATCACCAAGATTATTGATAGGGTTTGCCATTGATCGGGTGGTGAATTCATATCATCTTTCTCTTATAAATGGAGCCACAAATGCTGCACAGCATTTTGACGTAAATCAGATTATCTATATGGGAGATACCCTTCATTCACCGGTTCATAATGAGGAAATCAGGAATATTATTTACAATTATATTAATAACAATATGCTTGATGGGCTTATTATTGCTGCTGCATGTATCGGAGGTTATGCAGGCAGGGATAAACTTACCCGGTTTCTGGATCAATTCAAGCCCTTACCCATGGTAACAATGACAGAAAAGATACAGGATATCCCCTGTATTAAAACCGATAATTCAAAGGGTTTAAAAGAATTGATTCACCACCTTATTTATGACCATCACTATAAACATATCGGATTCATAAAAGGGACCAGCGGAAACGTCGATGCGGCTGAAAGATTTCATGTGTTCAAACAGACCCTGAAAGAGGAAGGAAGAGAGGTGAATCCCGATATAATTCTGGATGGCTCTTTTACTTTTGAATCCGGGATAGATGCTGTTCTTGAATTGATAAATCACAGGAAAGGACCCTGTGATGTTCTGGTGGCTGCAAATGATGATATGGCCTGTGGAGCAATTTCAGCATTACAGAGCAGGGGGATACATGTCCCGGAGGAAATTGCTGTGGTCGGATATGATAATCAGGAGTCTGGCGAATGCATCATTCCTTTAACAACAGTTGCACAACCGGTATATAAGCAAAGCTGGAAAGCGATGGAACTTCTTATCTCTATGATAAAAGGAAATCGCAGCGGGGAGGATATTCTTCTGCGCACAGCTATGGTAAAGCGGCAGTCCTGCGGATGCACTGGTACCATGGAAAAATCTTTTTCTTATAGTAAAGATATCCGGGCATCAGGATCGTCTTTTGCTGATATATCTGTTTTGAAGCAGAAAATTAATGAGATATACGGCAAATTTCAGATTAATACTCAAAAAGACAGGAATCAGATACAGGTTCTTTTCAATTCCCTGCTTACTTCTATACAGGCCCAGGACCCGGTTGATTTTTTTAAAGAAATAAATCATATCCTGAATTCGCCATTTACATTCATTCACAGGAATTATTCTTTCACCCGGCTGTTTTCCGAAATAAGAAGTTGTATCCTTGAATATGTCACCTCATATCAGGAAAGAGCTTTTATGGAATACCTTTTTTCCCGGGTTTTTTTTCAGTTTGCTGAACGGTTTGAAAGAAATATAAAATATTCAAAGATGGTTGGTGAAAGGGAAATACATGCTTCGCGGATTAACCTGGAAGATATTCTGACAATCCTTGACATGGAAAATCCTGCAAATGGTTTATCGGGAAAGCTTTCCCTTATAGGAATAAAGGGGTGTTATCTTTCCCTGTATGAAAATGAACAGACATTGGATTGTCCTGTTATGTCCCGGCTGGTTTTTGCAAGTAATGATGAAGGATGTATTACAATAAAAGATAATGAAAAACTTTTTCCCGGCAAAAATCTCTGTCCTGAAACACTTTTACCCTGGCAAAGGCAATTTACCATTACAGTAGAAAGTCTTTTTGTCGGCCGGACACCACTGGGATTCTGTTTGCTTGAATTCGAAGAACAGCCTAAGTCTTTACAGGAAATAACAAAAAAGATGTTTACTATTATCGCATTAAAGATAGTAATATATATTCAGAAGTTAAAGATAGATACCCAGAAATATGAAAAAAAAGTAAATACCCGGACAGATGCCCTCTCCCGTGCAAATGACCTTCTTACCCGTTTGTATGGAGAGAGAAAACAGGCAGAAGAGGAGGTAAGAAGGCTTAATGAAGAACTTGAATTACGGGTGCGTGACAGAACCGCCCAGCTCGAGAGTGCGTATAACAGACTGCAGGACACCCTTGATGAGCTTACTGTAACCCAGTCCAAACTTGTTCAATCGAAAAAGATGGCTGCCCTGGGTGGATTGGTTGCAGGTATTGCCCATGAAATAAATACACCAATCGGGATAGGGGTTACTGCTGCATCACATCTTGAACGGGAAACAGAGGAGCTTGTAAAGCTTATGGAAGAGAATTCCTTAAAGAAATCAGACCTGAACAATTACATTAAAATGGCAAATGAAGCTTCATCACTGGTATTGACAAACCTGAAAAGGGCACATGAATTGATTAAAAGTTTTAAGAAAATTGCAGTGGATCAATCAAGCGAAGATAAACGCCGGTTTATGGTAAAAGCATATCTGGAGGAGATTCTGATAAGCCTGAAACCGAAGTTGAAAAAAACAGCACATATCATAAAAATAGATTGTAAAGAAGCAGTCGAACTTTACAGTTATCCGGGTGCCTTTTCCCAGGTTGTCACGAATTTAATCATAAATTCCCTGGTTCATGGTTTTGATAACGATGAACAGGGAAAAATAGTAATTAAATGCACACTCTTCAGGAATAACTTCATATTAAGATATTTTGATAACGGAAAAGGCATAAAAAAGGATTTTATTGACCGTATTTTTGAACCGTTTTTTACGACAAACAGAATAACCGGCGGCACAGGATTGGGGTTGAACCTTGTGTATAATATTGTAACACAAACGTTTAAAGGAACAATCCGTGTAAGAAGCAGACCGGGATACGGTGTACTTTTTAAAATAACTATACCAATCAATACCTGAAATTAAAGGAATGTTGTACTTTTCCCGTATACGATGCAATCAATGTTGCTGCCTCATCCCACTTATGGCAGTTTGTGTAATGAAAGGACAATGGGTATTCTTTTATTTCATCCCACGGAATTCTGCTTATTTTAGGCTTTACAAGCTGTTCAAAATATATATTCTGTAATATTCCCCGCATGCGGAAATGCATCCTGTACCGGAGATGCCTGTCCATCTTTTTTGATAGAAGGTGAAGCATTTTATTTGCCTGGTTCAATTCCTTATTTAAATCCCATCTTTTCCTGAAATCTGCAACGAAATGGTGCCATGGTGTATGCTCCGCGGTATAGAGGAGAGACATTGTCCCCGCATCTTTATATGACCATACACTCCATGAGATATCATTTTCTTCATAAATATCAAGCATCTGTTTTAAGACGGCAATTTGTTTTCTTATATATTTTTTCGATAATCTATTACCGGTTTCACCACACCAGAGGGGCCTTTGTTTTTCTTCCCTTAGCCGGATAAAAGGGGCAACCGCTTTTTTTAGCGCTTCCCTGGACCATTTCCCGGGGTTTCTGTTTTCCAGGATAAAGAACGGATAAAGATGAAATGAATAGGCGAGTTGCGGATCATCTATGGAATCAAAAATGCTAAAATCCTTTCCCCAGTCATCCCCTTCAAGAAAAATAATGTGGTTTTTATCGAATTTACGAATTGCATGTATTACACCAGTAATGAATGAATTGAATATACCCTTGTCCGGGACCAGACAGGGTTCATTTATAATATCATAACCGGCTATATATGAATTTTCCGAATAATGTTCTGCAATATGTGCCCAGAGGATAATAACCTGTTCCCGGAAACAGGCATAGTTCCAGAAAAGGGGAACCCCGGTGTCATTATCTGCATGCCAGTCGGGATTTTGTCCTCCCGGAGTGGCGTGCAGGTCCAGGATTGCATATATACCGTATTTTTTACAGAATTCAAGGACGCGGTCAAGGTGAAAAAAACCTTTTTTATTAATATCACCGTATTTGTGATCATTTAGAAAATGATGGTAATTAACTGCAAGACGAAGGGCATTCACCCCAAGGCCTTTCAAAAAGCGAAAATCATCCTCGGTCAGGAAGGAGGATAGATAAAGATCAAAGAACTCCTCACTTTTTTCAATGCCATACACTTCAATAAACAGGTTGCGGATCATTTGCTCTGTTCCCGGCAGTCCGATCATGAAATGCTCTATATTCATCCACGAACCGATACCGAATCCGCGAAGAATGATCTTTTTACCATTCACTATGAATTCTTTGCCTGAAACCTGTATATAGTCTTTTTTCATCCATTTCTCCTTTTAAAGAATGCTTATACATTCATTTTAAAGTATAGTGGAAATTCATTATCCTGTCATTACTCCCATTTTAAAACCCGGTTGAAACAGCATTCATATCCCCGGGGTGAGAATTCGATATCGGGCAAGCCCTATTGACAAAGAAAAATAAGCAACCACAGATTCCACAGATTTCTCCGATTTTATCGTATCTTAATCTGTGAAATCTTATATAAATCTGATTTGATCAATCGGTGTAATCGGTGTTCCAAAAACCCGATCGTAAAATCGCACCCATATCCCCGGGGCTGCTTGAACAACCGGGTTTTTTCCATTATTCTTTGCTTTTATAGGTCTATAAGGAGGGTAATAAATGCATAAAGCAATTGTATTAATACTCATGGTTTTCTTTTTAAGTACAAGTTGTTCAACTACCGGATTTCTCGGACTTGCCAGGGAATCTTATGCAAATGAGATCCAGGAAGAAAACAAGAAGCTGAAAGAAGAAAACGAACAGCTTAAAGAAGAAATTAACACCATAAAAAAGGATATGGAAAAGGTTCTTGATCTGGCCGATAATATAGAGAATCTTGAAGAACTTACAAAAGAGGTGAAATCAAAGCTTGATAAGCTGCCGGAAGCAACGTTACGAAAGATTGTATCGATTCTACAGAAATATTTAGATGAAAAAGATGGGGATGAGGAGTAATCTTTTTCGTTTCAGACCTTTAGAATATTATATCAGTAATCCGGAAAAAACAGAAAAGTTTTATTATGGAAAGTACAGTATCTATCCGGACGGTTCTTTTCTTGATTCTTCTCATGAGAAACTATTTACCAATCCGCATATTACGGAAACGACCCTGTCTTATATTATGAAAAAAATTTCCGGGCGTCATACAAGGGTAATTTTTTCCTCCCTGTTTTTTTCCTGTTGTTTTATTGTGGTTTTTTCCCCTTTTTTTCTATTTCTGCCGGATATTTTCCCGTGGTTTTTTCTTCCTGCGGCATTTCCATTTATTTTCCTGCTTATCTTTTTCTTATTAAACAGGGTTTCCAGTTTTTTCAAGCTTAAATATTCCCTTGCAGGGCTGAAAGACATCTTTTACCAGGATGTGATTCATCATCTCTCTCATCTTATTTATGCAGACAATATATGGCATGTTAACAATGTACTACCCAATAAAAATCCAAAGGATTTTGGGGGGGTGAAACAACTATACCACCGGTGCCCGGTCAAGATTGCCAAGTCAAGACCTTTTTTTATTGAATCAAATATAACAATATATAGCATCAATTATAACCGTATTTCTCTTTACTTTCTTCCTGATTGTATTCTTAAGCGCCAGAAAAGGTCTTACTCATATTATTACTATACCGACCTCTTTCTCTATTATACAGAAAAGCCTTCACTCGAAAAAAAGAATCCGCCGGGGGATGCTCCGGTAATCGGACAGCGGTGGCTTCATCCGAACAGGGACGGTTCAAAAGACAGGCGGTATAAATATAATCCCCGGATACCTGTTCTTCTGTTAAGTGAACTTCTTGTCTATTTTAAAGGCGGATTTCAGAGTTATTTTCAAATTTCGAATTTAAGGATTTCATATACTTTTTTTTCTTTCCTGAGTAAATATGCCGTGGTTGCTCATAAAGTACTCTATCAGAATAAAAAAGCAGGGAAACTACTGCACAGTAAAACAGGAAAAGCAGAAAACATTGAACAAAATACAGGTAAAAATGCTGAACAGAATACTGAACAACAAAAAACTCATGAAGATTCTTCATCAGAGCAGAATTCGGGAAAAAAAGAAACCTATACAAAAGCAGATACACAGACTGCCCGGGTAAAGGACATTGATAAGGCAACAATAAAAGCTTTCAGGATGCTCGGGGTGCTGCCGGGAACTCAATTTGAGGATGTAAAACGTAATTACCGGCTCCTGGTAAAAAGATATCATCCTGATCTTAATATAAAGAAGAATGATTTAATGTTAAAATTGGCAGAAAGGAAAATAAGGGAAATAAACAAAGCATATGACCATGTTGTAAGATGGTTTTCCGATTCTTAAAAAATCAGCGGCATGGCTCCTGCAGATTATTTTTTTATGAGATATGTTGTTCATAGCATGAAAAGAATATACATTTGAATAGAGAAATTCTATAAAGGAGTAAATAAATGGAGAAAATTATTGCTTACTGTGGTTTAGCCTGTGATAAATGCGGGGCGTATATTGCCACGATGAATGATGATGATGAAAAGAGAAAAGAAGTCGCAATGCTATGGTCAAAAGAATTTGGTGGAAATATAAAAGCCGAAGACATTAATTGTACCGGCTGTCTTGCTGCTGATGATAATGTTTATCAGTATTGCCGGATATGTGAGATCAGAAAATGCGGGGTGAGTAAAGGGATAGATAATTGTGCATGCTGCGATGAGTATGCATGTGACAGGCTGCTTCAGTTCTTTAAATTGGTACCGGATGCGAAAAAACAGCTCGATAGCATAAGAGAATGATTTTATTATTTCTTTACTACCGTACCGGAATACCCTTGTTGTATATCAGGTAAAAATAAAAGCCGGAACCTTGATTTACCGGTATTTTAACTGTATATTATGTATAGTTAAATGAGCTGAAATAAAGGATAAAACCTGATCCGGAAGAAAAAATAAATCCAGACAGTAAGACAAGAGGAGAATAGATAAGCCAGGTAGATGAATGATAAAATAGTTATTTTTATACGAAATGAACTCGAAGAATTTTCAGGGATAATAAAAAAAATAAGTGAGATTGCACCATTCGGGGTAGAATTTGTAGCATTTGAAGATATTACAACAGAAAAATATAACAATATATTAAGAGAAACATTACACGCACATGTATTTTTCGGTATAGCACCTTCTTTTTATAAAACCATTAGTGATAAATTTGATTCGTACTTAAAAGCCATCTTTCAAGTTCCTTTTTCAAATTTAATTTTTATCTACCAGGGAACTCAATTTATGAATGATCATACATTCATACTCGGGAAATCAATTTGTTTTTATTTTTCAACCAGCCTGGATTCCTGCATCCAGGCTAATTATTTTACCATTTACCAGTTACAGTTATTCGAAAAAGCCGTTATTTCCAACAGACTTTCAGATTACATAACAGAAACATTCAAAGAGGTTGTATATTCGGAGATATTGGTGAGAAAGAATAAAGAAATCGAGAACCTTTATAATGAACTGGAAGAAAAGAACAGGATAGATTACCTCACCAGTCTTTACAATCGCAAAGCCCTTTTCGATTTCCTGGAAAGAGAACGCAAACGGACACTCCGTGATATATGGCGGCTTGATAGTTATGATACCAATATGGCAAAAAAAGTTCAGGAACCGGTAGTGACATATTCAGGCAAACCACAGGGGAATTTAACGGATCACCTGGGTATCTATTCTGTATTAATGATTGATATTGATAATTTTAAATCTGTTAATGATAAATATGGACACCTTGTCGGGGATGTAGTGTTAAGAACTCTTGGAGACATCATCATCAATGATCATATATTACGGGAGAACGATGTTGCCGGCAGATTCGGGGGAGAGGAGTTTATTATAATCCTCCCGGAAACAAACTCTGTTAATGCACTGGGACCCGCCTTGCGTCTTGCAGAAAAGTTTAAAAATATTAATTTTTCCGACAACCTGGAGGGTACTTTTTCCATTACGTTATCTATCGGTATTTCCGAATATCATCCGGACGACGATACTAATGATGATATTATTCGCAGGGCAGATAAAGCCCTTTATTATGCAAAAAAGCACGGAAAGGGAAAGGTCATTATTTATGAAAAGGTGTTTTAACCTGTTTCCCTCCAGCTACCGGAGTACCTCGCCTTGACAACCTGTAAAAAAAAGATAAAATCGATTTAACATATGAAAGGAAAAAAATATTTTTTATCCGGTTCTGTTCCTTTACTAATAATAATTTTATCCTGTACCACATTGCCGGAAGGAAAATCTCCATCCATATGGCCCGGTATACTCCCGGAAAAGGATTCTCTTTATATCTCTATTACCGGGCCGGAAAGAATACAATCCCTTTTGTATGATATCCTTTCCCTGGCAGATATTTCCATTCCCGATGTATCGAAAATTCTTTCAAAAACGAATGACATATATGCATCAATTCATATAAGGGAGAATCTGCCCCCTTTTTTTTCGATTGCACTTGCCGGCAGGTATTCACGATTATGCATGGGGGTGGGATTAAACATAAGCCGTACATGGCAAAAAGATCCGGGAACAGAACGTTTCTGGGAACATAAAAAAACTCATATAAAAATCGCTCTCCCGGACAACCATCATATTCTTATTACAAATCATGATATGAATTCCTTTTTATCCTCTTTCAAATCCCCCGGGACAACAACGCTTCCCGATAAGGTGCTTTCTTCTATAGAACATAGAGCATGCACCCTTTTCTTTCCCCACTTTGGGGAGGAGGTAATCCCGGAAAGAATTCCCATAAATAAAAAAAAGCTGCCGGTACAGGAAGTAGTACTGTCGACTGATTTGGATATGGATAACGATACCTTTTTTATCGATGCATCCTTTAATCTTGTTAAAGAAGAGAATGCCCGGCTTTTTCAAACCACCTTTAAAACATTTATCATCTGGTTAATGCGCCAGGCTAAAATCGATTCCTTTACACAGAGGGTAACGGTGAATACAAATGACCATCTTGTACAGACTCTTGCTGCGGGGTTTACAGAGCAGGAGATGATTCGGATACTCAAGGTACTTTTGTCGGTGAATACACTGTTGTAAAGGGGTAGTTGTGTACGGATAAAGAAGAGGGGTGAAACTACGGATGAACCCGGGGGTTCCGGGACGCGGATTTATACGGATCAGGTGTTTGCAAAATGAATGCCGTGAACCGAAACTGCTTTTTTGTTCTATTTTCACCAAAAAAAAATTGGTGAAACATAATAAATTTTATTATGATTAATACAACTTAAGAATTAAGGAGATACTGTGTGGTGAATACTTATTTTTTTACCTTTTTTATAATTATTGTATTAATTTGTTCCGGCTGTGCAGGGACAATACATTCTACTTATGATACATCTTACTCAAAAAATGTGGAAAAATTATTTATTCTGGCAAATCTTCCAGAAGAGGGATGGTCAAAGACGAAACATAAACAAACTAAAGTTGAAACAAATCAAGTTAATTTCCAGAAATTCAAGCTAAAAATGGAAAAAATGTTTAATAAGATTAATGTTCATTGTTTTTGCCGGGTAATTAATGAACTCGATCTGGATGATTCTGAATATTTAAATCAAATAAATGCATTCCGGCCAGATGCAGTTTTAATTATTAAATGTACATACATATATTTACATAATAATAGTTTAAATTCTATAGAATTCAATCTTTCATTAATCGACTTTGAATCAAATAAAACTTTCTGGCGTGCGGATATATCTGTCTCTTCCTTTGGTTTATGGCCAAACGGAGGAGTGGTGGCGCAACGGATTTATAAAACATTTACAGATCAATTGGAAAATGACAATATGATGATTTTTTCTAAGATTGAACCTTTGTGATATGTTTTGTATTTTTTTAAAATGGATCCCACCCCTTTGAGTTCAGGAGGGAGGATCTCGTTATTACAATACAATCAAATTAATGTATAAGGGGAAGATATGAAAGAGAATAGAGTTTTATTTATTGTGTTACTGGTGTTTGTATTATCTTTAATCGGTTGTGAGACAACATCAGAAAATATCATTTCCAGTGCGGATAAAACATATTCAAAAATGATCCATAAGGTATTCGTCATTATCACAGAATTACATAAAGATGAATTTCTTTTACCCGGAGAAATTATTAAATCATATAATGATTTTAAGAGACGAATGAAAATTCTAAATACATTTAAATCACAGATAGAAACTGAATTTAAAAACATTGGTATTGAATCCGAGTGTTACATATTTACCGGCCTTGAATTGGATGATTCAGAACTTAACAACAGGATATCATCATTTTTTCCGGATGCGATTCTATACATTAACGGTACCGCTGTCAAGGTGAATGAAATTAGTATGTCATCTCGATATGAAGTTTCTTTTGTCGATATCCCTACAGAGAAAAAATTCTGGAAAGCTGATTTTACATTAAATTCCATTCCTTCTTTACGTGCAGATTATTTTGCATCAGCATTATTTAAAACTATTTACGAGCAATTAAAGAAAGATGAAATGTACATACTCGGCACAATCGAGCCATTATAATAATCATGAATTAGATTCTAATTGGAGGGCAATTTTTTACTCAAAAAAGAGGAGTGAAACTACGGATGAACCCGGGGGTTCCGGGACGCGGATTTAGACGGATCAGGTGTTTGCAAAATGAAAGCTGGGAGTAGTGTTATTATTCACTTTTTATTCCTGATGATAAAAAAAATGTATAAAAAGCATCGAATTTGTATTACAATCCGGACTATGGAGAAGAATAATCCGCGTCATCTGCGGTTTGGATACTTTTCGCAATCCGTAAAAAATATTCTACCCCGGGCGACCATACAGGTTGACCAGAATAAAGAGTTTCTATATAAATTCATTGACTTTTAAAAATTTAAATAGTATATTCTGAATATAATACAACAGGTCTATTAGTTATAAAATTCGTAAAAACGAGAGGGCAGAAGCTATTATTATTAGTGAAAAAAATATTCAAATCAAAGAAGCTGTTTTCTTTCTGACAAACAGGGAATACTATCTCTTTACCGTTAAGTGCCACAGGGGGTTGTATTTTTAATACTAATAATCGTGTTTAAATAAATTGAACAAAGGAGAAAGGAATGAATACCTTAAGACCATATATGATTCTTGTTTTATTATGTGTATGCACGCTTTCCTGGCAACTTGAAAGCGAAAATGACAATGAGGAGAGTACGACAGTATTTACCCCCGGTAATCCGGTTCCTGCTTTAGAGAATACTGCGTATCACTTTACCACTGCTCCATCGAAGTTATCCGGGAGTACCATACAAACCATGGGAGGAGAACAGTGGTATACAATTACTCCATCGTCTGGAACGACAATTGTGAAGGTAACTCCTGATACGGACAGTGATGTGATGTTTACGTTATACAACAGTGAAGGCTATCCATCCGGTTCTGCTATAAGCATCGATTATGAGAATTATACACCGGGAATACCGGCAGAATACCTTGCTTCTACATGGCCTGGTAAAACATATTACCTTTGTGTTTTGCCAATAACTACCATTGATAAACCGGAAACAACGGTTAGTATGATATATTACCCGGGACCCGCAGATACGAATGAAGAAAACGATTCTTTTGAACAGGCGATCCCGCTTCCTGCCGGTATTCCTGTAGAGGGATTGGGCATTGACCCGGATTATTTTGTGTTTAGTGCATATAGCCAGGGAAGCAGGGATATAGAGGTCGAAATTCATATGATAGAAAGTCCCGGGTTTGTATTGAGCTTTTATCTTTTCAATAATGATCCAGTGCATAATACAGTATACTCGCGGGAATATATAGATACCGATACTCTCTATCACACCACATTACAAACCGGGGGAATATATTACCTGTGTATTTCCCCTGAATCATGGGAAAAAAATGCACGCTATTCAGTTGAATGGCGGTACCGGTAATGCTGTTTTGTTTTAAACCGTACACTTTATAACAAAGGGGACAATAAACGTGACTAAAAACCTGATAATTTTTTTATTAATAACACTCTGCACCTCTCTTTCTGCGGAAATTACCCTGTGGAATGTAAGCGATACCCCGGATAACGGATGCAAAGCTTATTTAAGATTCAGGTATTATGAAGATCTTCATAGAGAGGGCGATATCTATTATTACCGTGATGATAATGAGGACGCGGCAATTAAAATCTATATGAGAGATGATCCGTATAATCTGGATCAATATAAAATACAATGCAGGTTTAATAACAATAAATTTACTATTTTTGGTTACCCTGATGATGGGGGTGAGTTCAGGGAAAATATAAGCGATGGAGTAATAAATGATCTTATTGTATGGGAATCGACACTATTCCCGCTCCCAAGCTTTGTGTCACTGGAAGTGGGTAATAGATTAGGGATAAGGATTCTACTCCGGAGAAAGCCTCTCGGGGGAAAAAAAGAGACCTGGTCGGAGAAATCCTTTATTCTTTACAAGGATACAGCAGCACCTGAACTGGGTTATGAAATTATTGCACCGGGGGATGCAATCGGGCCGAGATGGCAGGAGGGGCAGGAGGTACCGGGTGAATATGGCTGGTATAATATGCCTGTTGCGATTAAATTGACCCAGGTTGATACAGTTTCCGGCCCTGATTATAGAGATTCCGTTGCAGCATACTATATTGACAGTGAAGAAAACGGCTGGAACAGTATGAGTTTATTTGACAGGAAGGATAGAACCCAGGTTATCTCCAACGCCACTATCGGTAATAGAGAAGAAAAGAAAGATGAAGGGATGCATACGGTGTATTTCTTTGCCTGGGATAATGTTGATAATAAAACAAAAGCATATCCGGTGGTGACAAGGCTTGACTTTACTCCCCCGGAAATGGTAACCGGCCTTGTTACCTCTATCGAGAGTGTGGAGGGAGAACACGGATCCGAGTTCAGTGCGGTGCTGCTTGAATGGAATGAAGTGACCAATGATCCCGGTGGCAGCGGATTGCATCACTATGGTGTTTCCTGGAGAAGATCAGGTACTACCGGTGATTTTACTGAACTGGAAAAGGTAATAAATACAGCATTTTCCCTGGATATCGACAGATTGGACCGGGGTGTGTATTATGATATTGCTGTCCGTCCGGTTGACCTTGTCGAAAATGCCGCTGAATGGACCGTAAAGCCGGATGTATTTATTCCCCCAAAGGTACAAATACAGCAGATCGATACATTACCTGTCAAAGTAAATGGTAATGGAGAACCGGTGTATACGACGGTCATTACCCTGGACAGGGGGACGGAGGTACTTCAGTATATTACCGACATCCCCATTGTTTCAGACGGTGGTAATCTGGCAGGCGGGGAGAATTCAGTGTTCTCTCATGTCGATGAAAACGGTACTGTTTCGTTTCCCTGGGGCAAGGATGATGATGGAAACCTCACGTTTACTGTTGAACATACGGGAAAGGGATATGCACACAGGCTGCTTACCTATCATGTGTATACGGTTCATTCGGAAGACTTTGATTTTTTTGAAGAATACGGGAATTCCCTGGATATCCTTCTTCCCAATTATGCAGCACCCTTTGAGTTTATTGTAAAGGAAGTAACAGGGGAAAATGAAGTATATATAGGCCGGGTGGATAAACACGGATTTATTCTTGATCCGGATAACACGGATGCATTATGTGTGAATAAAAAACTCCGTTTTTATCCTGCTGCAATCGATGAAAACGGTGACATACTCCCGGATGGAAAAGATTGTGAAGGGGACCGGCTGAAATTCGGCCTGTATACGATAAATGATACAGCTCTCCCGATGGAACCGGTGTTTGCCGATACCGGTGAATATATTGAACTTGAACTTTCATTAAGCAAACTCCTTCATCTTTACGGGGCCGTGACAGAATGTTTTTCAGATGGTGATTCCCTCGCTTCCCTGTACGGGACAGAACTCTATAAACCGCAGATGACTGTACATACGGTCGAAGGGGAAGTTAAGGGATTTTATGTACTCTTTGACCAGGACCCGCCGGCAGGGACTTTCCGGATTACTTCTCTGGACGGCACTGTTTTTTATTCGGTAGTGGATACAACCTGCACCCATGAGGCGGCACTCCTTATCCCGGCACATGCAATTACCGATGCTACCGGCGCCGCATCATCCGAGCTGGAAAGCATATGGGTCTATAACAGTGATATAAGTGAATTAAGCCATCCGGAAGAGATTAATGAATATGATCTTGGCGCATTGGAGGAAGGGGAGAAATTACATAAACAACAGGCTCCCCTGGATCTGACCATTCCCCGGGAATATGTGCCGGATGATCCTGTCCTTTTTGACTGGAACCTGATTCCTTCGGCAGGACCGGGATTAAAAGAATACCGCATGAGCGTCATGGAGATTAAAGACCATGCAGGGAATATTCATTACTCCTGGCAGATCGTTACCCTGGATACACGGATACCCCCTGCCCCTGCTCTTTCTACATTTCATCATATCCATGAAGATCTGGTTATCCATATCCTGTGGGATCCTCCTGCACCGGGGTTTTTATATGAGGTTTCCTGTCCGCTTATCGCAGGGTCTCCTGTTCCTGTTTCCGAGCCGGGAATAACCATACCGGTAGACGGATGCACCCCTGACCGGGAAATCGATGTGACGGTGATGAGTGTAAATGAAGCCGGGAACAGATCCCCGGGTGTTGTCTATACTGTGTATACCCTCCCTGAACCGGGGACACTTTCCGGGGCGGTACAGGGGTATACGGAAGCAGACGGCCATTTCCTTGAATGGGCTCTTACCGGGGGCAGTGCGAAAGAGCAGGAACTTGCCGTCCTGGATGATGACGGTTCTTTGGCCGGGAGCCTTGTCCCGGATAACGGGATGTTCAGGCATACGCACCTGACAGCGCATCAATCTTATACTTACACGCTTATTGCATACAATTCCTTTGTACCTGCAAACGGGGGTAAGGGTGACCCGGCTTCCGGCGAACCCTTTACCGTGACACTTGCAAACAATCCGCCCGCAGCACCACAAGTGCTTTCTCCTTTAGCATACGCGTCTCCTTTATCCGTATTTTCCTGGGAAGGCAGTATAACTGATATTGATGGTGATCCGGTGACATATCATGTGTTTGTTGAAGATGGTAAGACGAGTGTATCCGGTTCCGCCCAGGGAACATCGTATGCCTTTCCGCAGGGAAGCTTTACCACTTGTGTCCTGTATGACTGGTATGTTGTTGCAGATGATACCCCGGGACCGGGATACAGCGGCCCGGCTTATACGGGGGAACAGGCAGGGAGCGAGCATGTATCTATCCTGTTTGACGGTGAGGGGCCGGTTATTGAACTGGCCGATTTCCCGGGAACACTTTTTATCAGCCGGGATAACCTGACAATTACGGTAACCGATGCAGTAAGCGGTGTTTCCGGGGCAACCTATGTCATTGTTGACGATTACAGCAGCAATATACCGGAAGAAATCGTTCTTACCGGGGGAACCGGGAGTATCCCGCTTTACGAGACATCGGGAAGTTTTGACATCATTCTTACTGCTTTGGATAATGCCGGAAATATAACGACGATTGCAAGGACACTCCGGGTGGATGTCACTGACCCGGTGATACAGGATAGTGAGGTCGATATTTTTCTTCCCGTTTCACAGGGCCGCTATCTCTGCAACAACGGGAAGGTCCCGGTTTCAGTAACGGGGATGGATACGTATTCAGGTATCCGTGAATTGCGCTATGGGTTTGCAGATCAATCCGGGGGGATTATTGATACATGGAATATTATTATAATAGAAGAAATAGCTTCCCCGGGAGGAAATACGGAACCGGTTCTGTTTGAAGACTCCCTTTCCCTTGCCGGGACAGACGGGAGTGAGTATTTTCTTGCCGTATGTTTTAGTGACCATGCAGGGAATACCTGCGAACCGGTCTATCCGGATAGTGCCATTCTTTATGATACAAGCCCGGCAGGGGCAGACCTTTCTGTGGAGGGACTGGTTTCCCGCTATGGCGGTTTTTATACACCCGGCAACAATTTGACTGTTACCTTTATTGCAGAAGACCCGCACTCCGGGGCAACTCCCTTTATGACGGTAACGGGAATCGAGGGCATTACCCGGGACACCCCATGGTATAGTTCCTGGGAGGATGCAAAAACATATGCTTTTGAGGATGGGAAACAGTACATCATTTCCGGGAAGGCGGTGAATGGCACAGGCCTGGAAACGATGACCACAGGTATGCCGTTTATTTTCGACAGCACCGCTCCCTGCAACCTGGTCCTGGACCTGGATACCGGGTATGAATACATGACCGGGGAGCAGGTGCGTCTTACTGCAAGAGCAGAAGAACCCCATTCGCCTCCCGTTTCGTTCACACTGGGGATTGGATCCACTCCCGGTGAAACCGATATCAGTATGATGATGCCGGGAAATGCAGACGGTTGGCTGGAAGCCCCGGCAAGGGATACTACTGCTCTTTTTATTTTTACTATTCCCGGTATACCGGACGGTACGTATTTTGTCTGCCTGAAAGCGGAAAACGCAGCAGGACTATCCTCCGGAATTTCCGGCCCTGCTTTTACGATGACTGTCAACAACACCCAGGAAAAAATCATTGTCCGGGATCCGGGCCCGTATCAATCCCGGGCAGATATAATAGAAGCTTCCTGGGAATACAGGGGGCCGGGGACGGTCACAGGGTATCAGTATAGAATACATATAACAGGGGAATCCGAACCGGACTGGATAAGTACAAACCAGACCTTTGTCCGGGAAACCGGCTTGTCACTGGAAAACGGCACGGAGTACTATGTCGAAGCACGGGCAGCATTTGCAGACAGTACCTTTTCCGTGCCCGGGAGAAGTGCCGGTGTCCTGGTGGATACCACCTCACCGGTATTCGATGAACCGGACGGCCTTATCACACCGGCAGCATGCACATTCGACCACCTGACACTGCTCTGGAACGGCCGGGACGACGAATCGGGACTGGGAACCGTGCAGGTGCTGCTTGAAGCAGCAGACAATACCGGCGAACCTGTCCCGGGAAAGAGCGGGTGGATTGCAATTCCCGTATCCTCTGCCGGTGCAGTATACCATATCGTGACCGATGCGTCCGGGCATGCACTTGCCCTTGAAACAGGCTGGCGGGTAACCCTTACGGTACGGCTTACCAATAATGCCGGGCTTACTGTTGAACGGAAAACCCCGGATATCATTATCGACAACACACCCCCGCCAATACCGTTTGTCACGGACCAGGGTGATGCGATTTGTACAGGACAGGCCATCGAAGCATCGTGGCTCTGGACCGAAGATGACCCTGAAAGCATGACAGTACACTACCAGTGGACAGTTGTCCGGTCCGGAGCAGAACTTCCAGGCGCTGTATGGTACGATGATGACGGGACAAAACAGGCGACCACGGCCGATATCCCGTTTAGCGGCGTGCATGGCGAAGTCTGGTACGTTGGTGTGAGGGCACTAAACGGTGCGGGGCTTGTATCTATCGGGATGAGTAACGGGATCGTGTATGATGATACGGCACCGCATGTGGCATCGGTAAAACTCATCGATGGTGCTGCCGGTACAGACCCTGGAGTTGCGGAAGAACTGTATTATGTGCCGGATAATGAAAATTTACAGCTTTATATTGATGCATATGAAGATATTTCCGGTATTACCTATTCTGTACGTGCAGGAACCTGGGATAGTGAAAAGAACTTTGTTCCCCTGCCGGGAATAAGTATCGAAAGCACGGAACCCCTTATCAACCTGCCCAGTCCCCTGACTGAATTGATGGAAGGGAGTATCCTTGTTTTTGAGGCGGAATGCCGGAACGAGGCAGGGCTTGTCGAGTACGGGTATTCCCGTGGCGTAATCCTGGATACCGGTGCACCGGTGCTATCCGGTGTGGAGGGATTCTATTCAGACGGCTTGTTATACTTCCAGTGGGAGAAGGCGGAAAGTATTTCGCCGGTGACCATGTATGCGGTCTCATTAACAAAGGAAGGAAACCAGCCCGGCGAGTGGACGGAAATGGGGATTGTCACCGGTTATACAATTAATGCAGATACTGCGGGTTTTGCGGATGGGAAGTACACCCTATGGGTAAAAGCAGGGAATGCAGCAGGAAGGTGGACTGGAGTCCCGCAGCGGAGTAATACCGTGATTGTGGACAGGAGCCCGCCGGAAGTACTCCTGGAAGCGTACAGCAGATTTGCATCGACACAAATCGATTTTACCGTACATGGGGATGACCCTGATTCCGGTATAGCAGGGTACGAATACCGGCTCGGTACGATCGATGTGCCGGATCTTTTTACCGGCACCTGGATAAGTATCCCTGAATCCCGGACAGATATCACTCATACAATCGTTTTCAGCGAACTTCCCGGCGGTGAGGGTGCTGTTCCCCACAACACCGTATTATTCCTGGAAGTACGGGTGAAAAACAACACGGGTCTTTTCAGTGTGATTGAGAAGAGCGGGGCGATTCCTGGCGATAAAACCGTCCCGGAAACCCCGGTGGTACATGCAGGGGACTATACCAGGTTCGAGTATATGATAGGAGATATTTCTTTTTCCTGTGCGGATAATGAGAGCGGGATCACCCATTATGCCGTGGCAATTACGGATGACAGTTCCCCGGCTGGGCTCGAGCCGGCAGAATGGAAAGAATACAGCGCCGGTATTCCCGGGGAGTATCTGCCTTCCATCGATATAACGGGATATGAACAGACAGGGCTTGCCCTTTCCCATGGCGGATTATACTACTGTGCAGTGAAAGTGAAAAACGGTGCAGGGCAATGGTCTTTACCCGGGGTAAGCGAGGTAATCCGTGCCGATTTTACCCCGCCTGTGCTTGCGTTTACCGGGGAGGGGACAGTCCTGGTGGTGAATGATGTCCCCTACACCGTGCCTTATACGCTTGCCGATGAGGTGAGCGATACGGTGACTGTTACCTTTACCCTGGTTTTCCTGAATACCGGGACCGGGGAACAATACGAACCGGAAGTACTGGCACCCGGGAATCTGTCGTTTCTTTTTACCGGCAGCACGTATGGACTGTACCGGCTGGAAGCATCACTGGTGGATGCAGCGGGAAATCATCAGCCTGAAATTTATTACCAGGAACTGCGGGTAAATGAACCGCCCCGGGTGACCATGGAATCCATCACCACAACGCCCGGGAAACCACTCATCTTATCTGCCTTTATCTATGACCCGGATGGCGATGCACCTTTTGCCTACGAATGGGACTTCGAGAGTGACGGAATAACGGACAGCACCGGGACGGAACCGGAAACCTTTTACCTGCATAACGATAGCTATGCCACGGTTTCTACTTATACGCTTACCCTTGTTGTAACGGACAGTGCGGGAAAATGTGTGACAAACATCACCCCGGTAGTTGTTGAAAACACCTCCAGGGGCAGACTCTATGTGGATGAATACTGGGCAGGCACCCATTATATAAGAGGTGATATTATGATACCGGAAGGAATTACCCTTACTATCCGTGAAAATACAGGGGTGATTATTACAGGGGATCCCTTTGAAGGATACGATCACCGGCTTACGGTGGAAGGAATCCTGGAAGCGGGGACAGGCACTGTATTCGAGATGGAGCAGGGAATATATGACCTGTGGAACGGCATTTATATAAGCGGGAATGCAGTCATGAACGGGGTTACCATCAAAAATGCACAACGCGGCCTTACCCTGGTCCGGAACAGTACCATAGATATCTCGAACTGCTCCTTTATTGACAACAGGACCGGCATACACCTCCCCGGCGCAAGCCCGGAAATAAGAACCTGCCTGTTTGAACACAACAGCAGGTACGCAATAAAAGAAGA
>JAFGQK010000186.1 GCA_016935735.1 Spirochaetales bacterium
AGTAAGTGAACTATTAAAAAAAACCTTCATGAAAATAAAAATTTGTCAAGAGGTACTACCTGATTGGAAATTCCCACCCAAGACAAAAGGGTGGAAGTTTATAATCGGTTTTTTCCGCTATATAAATATTATCTTTGACAGGTGGAAGTTATTTTTCCAGGACCCGGGACTTATGGTAAGATTATTAACCACGGAAGAAACATGGAGTTATTCTATGTGAGTACATAGTAGCCAGTGAAGTAATGGATTTTCATAGATGCAATTAAAAAAAATTAAAACCGTAGACTAATATAAATCTACAGAATTGTAATGAAATCGATTACTTGTACAGATTCTTTTCCGTGTCCATTCCGTGGTTAACAAATCTTAAGGATCTTGAGGTTCTGTCAAGGATGGATAAAAATCAAAAAATCAAGTGCAATCACCAGAACAGGTTTTCTAAACAACGGAAAACTACAATTGGAGTTCAACTGTGCTGAACACGTTATAATAAACCCGCCCAGATAATACCCAGGGGATTTATCACAGACTCCGGCAACCAATCAATCAATGTGGGAACAAAATAAACAGCGATTAATTCTTCGTCTGGATCAATATACACAGCCGACCTTCCTGCACCTTCCCTGGAATAGGTAGAAGGTGTAATAATACTTTTCGTAACCAAAGACCACCCCAACCCGTAATTCATATGACTGGTTTTACTCCCCCATGCATCGGCAGGTATATCAGAAAGCTGATTGGTGGTCATCTTTTCCACCGATTTGCGTCCCAGGATACGTTTTCCGTCCAGTTTACCTTTATTAAGCATCATCTGTGAAACCCGGAAAAGATCATATATCGTGGAATACATCCCCCCTCCTGCTGCAAAAGGGTCGGTTCCTGTAGATCCATGCCACATTTTTTCCTGTTCTTTTACCAGGCAGATACGATCCTTTTTTTCTTCCGGTGCTTTAAAAAAGCTGTCGTTCATACCCAGGGGGTTACGAATCCGTTCCCGGACATATTCTATATATTCCAGACCGGAAACCCGTTTTATTACTTCTCCCAGAATAACATACCCGCTTGTACAGTATGCCCAGCGTTCCCCGGGTTTAAAGTGAACCGGGCCTTTTAAACTGGATTGGATAACAGCATTCACATCATGTAATTCCCAGGAAAAGACAGGATATGGCTCCAGGGAAAAACCCGGATCCGGGGCAAGACCGGAGGTATGGGTAAGCAGGTGGAACAGGTTGATTTCACTGTGCATTTCCGTTTGAAACTCTTTTATTATGTCTGCAACTGGTTGTTCCAGGTAGAGTTTCCCCTTTTCTATCAACTGCATGATACCAATGGAAGTAAAGAGTTTTGTAATAGAGGCAATCCTCCGGATGGAAGTGGGAAGAAACGGCTTTTCCGTATTGTCGTATAACAGTCTTCCCATGGATTTGCAGGCAAATATTTTTCCCTTTCTGGCCAGCAGATAGCTTGCACATTGTAATTTTTCTTCATTTATAAGCCCGAGAAACAGATTATCCAGTTTTTCAAGCTGCGGTGAATAATATCCGGCATCTTCCGGCTTTATATCTTCTTTCCCTGTGTGAATTTCCACATTACTCATGAAACCTTCCTTTTCTGTATATAAAAACCTGTGCCTCTCATATTAAATGGAAGAGAAGTACCCTGTTATAAAATTCCAGACCACATAACAGAGCGTGGATTCTCCATGTATTCAGCATCCCAGTCGATCGTGGTAGGGACCACATAGACTGCAATAAAATTCTCGGAAGGATCGATGTAAAGTGCACTGCGTCCTGCCCCTTCATGATCAATGGTGCCGGGACTCACCATATTGCCCTGGGCGATATCAAACCCGATCCCGTATTCCCACTCCTTTACATCCCTGCCCCAGTAAAAGGCAGGGGTATATGGTTCAAGACGGTTCCGGGTCATGGCCTCTACTGTTTTCCTCCCCAGGATACGGGCATTATTGTATGTTCCTTTGTTTAACATCATCTGGCCGAATCGGAACAGGTCATAGGCTGTTGATGTTATTCCACCCCCTGCATTAAAAAAGAATTCTTCCGGTCTTTTATAACTTTTCTCTTCCTCTTCTTTATTGACAATGCAGACCCTGTTGTACATGTCCCGCGGAATCTTGAAAAAGCTGTCTTTCATTCCCAGGGGTTCAAACAGGTTTTGTTGAATATACTTCTCGTATGACATACCGGACACCCTTTTTATGATTTCTCCAAGAATACAATAACCCAGGGTGCTGTAAGCAAAAATCTTTCCCGGTTTAAACCTTAAAGGCCCTTCCAGGAAAAGATGGATAAGATCGTCCATATCGGTTATTTCCCGCCAGTACGGGTATGGTTCGCAGAAATAACCTCCTTCCGCCGGCAGCCCGGAGGTGTGGGTCATGAGGTGAAAAAGATTAATGCCATTGTGCATGGGGGTATCAAATTCCTTAATGATTGCTGCAACTGGCTGTTCCAGGTAAAGCAGACCTTGCTCAATCAACTGCATAACAGCAACAGCAGTAAAAACCTTGGTAATCGATGCAATCATCCTTAAAGAATCTGTTTGAAACTCCGAACCGGGATCATTATACTTGAGTTGTCCCATTGCTTTATGAACAAAAACCTTGCCTTCCCTGGCCAGCAGGTAACAGGCCGCCCGTATTTTTCTTCTTTCGAGAAGACTCATAAAAAGATTATCCAGATCCCGGATAGTTTCGGTGTTATACCGTGCATCTTCCGGTGTTGTATCCACTTTCCCGGATCGTATCGTAATGTCGTTCATACTTTACCTTCCGTGTTTGCATTTAATGGTTATAAAACACTATTCAGTTATTATAGAATAATATGACCGGAATGAAAAGACATACTTTGTCCGATTTCTTTTTACAGGGCAGATTGAAGACATTTTTTTGCTGTCTTTTGATTTTTTTTTGTTTTATGGTAATTTATTATCTGCGATGGGCTATATTTATAGTGTTGATGTTTATAGGAGGTCATATATGAAAAGTATTATTTTCTTGTGGCTTATGGTGTTTTTGGTAACAGGAGTATTCTGCCAGGGTGATGTTTCTTTCGGGGTCCAGGCAGGCGGAGGTATATTAGTATATGAGCTAAAGTATGGATTAGATGAGTATAAGTGGAAAACTACCAATACGGATACAATCCTTGAATTCGGGGCTTTTGTTACTTCCACCTATGCCCGGCTCACTGTTTCTTATGCCATGTCCCTTGGTGGATTTGAGGAGTTAAGGACAGTAGACGATGGGGATGAAACAGTGACAACAACCGGCTACCCGGAGGACTACACTATGAGTATCCTGAACGTTGAGTTGCTGGGAAAATATCCGATAAAACTGGGAAGCGTGGTCATCTGGCCTGCAGCAGGGATTCTGTATTCCATGGTTTTAAGATTAAATCTGGGAAATGGTGGTGAGGATGAGGATCTTACTAATTATACATTAAATGATTTATACCTTTCCTTTGGCTGCGGTGCCGATTTTACCATGACAGGTAATTTTTTTGTAACAGCGAATGCATTATTCAGCTTTAACCTGACCCCAAATCGGTTATTAGATGAAGATCTTGAGATCATTTTCACTCCATCGGGATATACAATTAGAGGATACATAGGTCTCGGATACAGGTTATAGAGAGTAATATGTGGTATTCTTTACAGAGAAGAAAGGATGACAGAAGGGAATAATCATGAAAAAAATCTCCTGGGGTATCATGGGTACTGCAAGAATCGGTCTTGAAAGAGTGATTCCTGCCATGCAAAAGGGGAACTATACCGTTATTCAGGGAATTGCATCAAGGACTCTTGAACAGGCGGAAAAGGCTGCCGGATCATTACAAATCCCAAAGGCCTATGGTTCATACGATGATATGCTTGCAGACAAAAGTATCGATGCCGTGTACATTCCGCTCCCCAACCACCTGCATGTGGAATGGGCTGTAAAATCACTAAAAGCCGGCAAACATGTTTTGTGTGAGAAACCAATCGGGTTGAATTACAGGGAAGCAGAGTACCTGTACAGGGAAGCGAAAAAATACCCTCATTTAAAGGTGATGGAAGCATTCATGTACCGTTTTCATCCCCAATGGCAGAAAACAAAGGAATTGGTCCAGAAACAGGTTATCGGTGATGTGAAAACCATTCATTCGTTTTTCTCGTATTATAAAGATGATCCCTGCGATATCCGTAACCGGGCAGACACCGGGGGCGGCGGGCTCCTGGATATTGGCTGTTATTGCATTTCCACAGCCCGGTTTTTGTTCGATAAAGAACCCGGGCTGGTGTGCGGTACGATTGAATACGATCCCGTGTTTCACACGGACCGGTTTGTATCCGGTATCCTGGTATTTGAGAATAAAACATCAACCTTTACCTGCGCAACTCAACTCATCCCTTATCAACGCGTTTTTGTGTACGGTACAAAAGGGAGAATAGAAATAGAAATACCCTTTAATGCACCGGATGATACACCATGCAGGCTATTCCTCCAGACAGGATCCGGAACAAGGGAAATTTCTTTTGATGTGTGCAATCAATATACTCTCCAGGGGGATGCTTTTTCTTCAAGTATTTTAGAGAACACGGAAACCCCGGTACCGATAGACGATGCTGTTGCCAACATGAAAGTGATCGACAGGATGAAACAAAGTGCGGAAACCGGGAGTTGGGTAAGGGTTTAGGTCTGGAAATATGTTGTTTTATCCTGAATAATCAGCTACATTATATATAGCTATCTTTCTTAGCTATTTTTTCTTATGTTCCTGGAGGTAAAATGAGAAGAATTATGTTTTTGTCACTCATGATTTTCTTGGCAACAGGAGGGTTTTGCCAGATAGATATTTCTTTGGGAATACAGGTGGGTGGTGGTGTAAATTCATCCTCTATTAAAAATGAAATTGATGCGGATAATTATTCAGCATTCAGTAATACTGATACATTGTTCAGTGCAGGTGCATTTGTCGATGCTGTCTATGTCAGATTTTCTATTTCCTATACCATGTCCCTGGAAAGAACTTCCAGGTACAGGATAGTGTCGGGTGGCGAAGAAAGTGAAAGCGGTACAATAGAATCGGATATCGGTTATTCCTGGACAATGCTGGATATAACTCTGCTGGGGAAATACCCGTTCCCTTTAGGAAGTATAACCTTATGGCCTGCTGCAGGAATTTTATACTCTTTCACCATCGAGCAGGATTTTGATGGTGATGGTATTGGCGAAGATCTGTCTGATATGGCTTTGAACGATTTTTATCTTTCTGCAGGCTGTGGTGCCGATATTCCACTAATGAGTGATATTCTCATCACATTTTCTGCATTCTTCAATTTAAACTTAACACCTGCTACCCTGGCTGATTATGATGTCCCGGATGAACAAACCTGGTTCGGGTATCAATTTATAGCATTCATGAGTGTGGGTTTTAAGATATAAACGGCAATTCTCCCGGTTTCATTTAAGCATTGCTTTCAGGCATACGTATCGATCATTGTACCAGGATGATCTTCTGTCATGCCACGTAATTTCTGTTCCACATTCACTTTTATGAGCTTTTCCGTTAATCGGGTGGATTGTTCGGCAGAGAGGAGTAAGATGTTGGTGAGCTGTTCCATACCCTGGTTAATACTGCTTATATCCATATATCCGCTCCTTTACAAAGTATATAAGTCTCTTTCTTTATAAGTATGTCATTATTTTTATGGAATGTAAAGCCTTTTTTGGTTAAAAAACGGGAAACCTTATAAAGTCAGTAATATATTATTTATCTTTTAAATAGTACAATTGACCCGAATACTTTGGAAATTCTTATAAGAATTGCCGGAAGAATCCGGATAACAGGTTGTAATACTGGCCAGGTGTAAATTTTTTTTTTATCTGATATTGAATTTTTATATTGTTTTATTTTGAGCAATTCACTACAATAAAGAATAATTTATTTTTTTTAATTTATGGAGGTAATATGAAAAGATTTATGTTCTTGTGTCTCATGATTTTGCTGGCAGCAGGAGTATTTGGTCAGATTGATATTTCTGTTGGCGGCCAGGTAGGGTTGGGGTTTGCATCAACTACTACCAAGTATGAAGTTGATTCGGATAATTATTCGGAAACGAGTGGTATGGACACGATGCTTGCCCTGGGTGCTTTTGTGGATGCAACCTATGCAAGACTCGCCATTTCCTACGCCATGTCCCTCGGCCGTTCCGGGAAGGATAAACAAGTTTTGGGCGGAGATGAAGAATCGGATACAATTGAAACACCTGACAATTATTATTTGAATGTACTGAACATTGAATTGCTGGGCAAATATCCGATAAAACTGGGAAGTCTTGTTATCTGGCCTGCTGCAGGGATTCTTTACTCCATGGTATTAAGTGTGAATGCCGATGGTGATGATGAAGCAGATGACCTGAGTGATATGGAAGTAAACGATCTATACCTTGCTGTGGGATGTGGTGTCGATTATTCAATAACAGCGAATTTGTATGTAACAGGTTGTGCGTTATTCAACTATAATTTAACACCGAATCCTACAAAAGACGATCTTCCTGATGAAGTCTCAATATTTTCGTATATTCTTTCCTTTTATCTCGGTGTAGGATATAAGCTGTAAGAACAGGAATTGCTTTCAGGCTTATGTGTAGAATATAAAGGCTGCTTTTTTTACAAAAAAAGCAGCCTTTTTCTTTTCACTATCCATCCGGCTATCCGGTAAATCCTTGCTGTTACTGTTGAGCCGACAATTCCTCTGCTTTTTTAACAAGTGTCAGGAATTCCTTCCTGTATCCGTAAGCATCCTGGCCTATGGCGCCTTCTGCCAGTGACAGGACCCGGTCAAACCGTGCTTCACCTTTGTATTCCGAATCCCTTAAAAGGAGGCCGAACTCTGCAACAGCCGCGGAAAACCGGAAGTTGTCCGATGTCCCGGCAGCAGGATATTCATCATACACGACAGGGGTCTCTTTCAGAACACTTTCACCCTCATCCGGTTTTTTATACCGGAACTTCAGGAACATGAGTTCGTTACTCTTTCTTGCCTCATCCTTTATTTCGGTTTCCGTATACCGGAGGTCGCTTTCCCCTTCTGTCACTGAGTCATTCATAATCAACTCATAAAGAACCGTGACTGTGTGTCCCGCACCGAGTTCACCGGCATCTTTTGTATCATCGGCAAAATCCTCTTTTGAAAGGATCCTGTTTTCATACCCGATGAGCCTGTATGACTCCACCATCGCGGGATTGAACTCGATCTGGACTTTTACATCCTTTGCGATGGTAAGGAGTGTCCCTCCCATCTGGGTTACCAGCACCTTTTTTGCTTCCATTAAAGTATCGATATATGCATAATTACCATTTCCTTTGTCCGCGAGCTTTTCCATTTTGGAATCCTTGTAATTACCCATGCCGAATCCCAGTACTGTCAAAAAAATTCCCTTTTCTCTTTCCTCTTCAATAAGCCGTATTAATGCCGCATCACTCGAAGGCCCTACATTAAAATCACCATCGGTTGCCAGGATCACCCTGTTGTTTCCCTTTTTCGTAAAATTTTCTTCTGCAACCTTATAGGCAAGCTTTATCCCCTCGCCCCCGGCTGTTGAACCCCCGGCATAGAGTTCTTCCAGGGTTTCCACGATTTTCTTCTTATTTGTTCCTTTTGTCGGGGGAAGAACCATGCCCGCGGCCCCTGCATATACCACAATAGCCACCGAATCGATTTCCCGCATCTCGTTCACCAGGAGTTTAAGCGATTCCTGCAACAGGGGAAGCTTGTTCGGGTCACTCATGGAACCGGATACATCTAAAAGAAAAACAAGATTATTCGGGGGCAGCTGCGCAAGTGAAATCTTTTTTGCCTGGAGCCCGATATGGAGAAGCTTGTGAACCCTGTTCCATGGACACTCCGAGACCTCGATGGTGGAAGAAAACGGGTCGGTTCCGGACGGTTCCGGATAATCATAGGTAAAATAGTTGATTAATTCCTCGATCCGTATTGCATCTTTGTAAGGAAGACTTCCCTGGGTAAGAAACCGTCTCATATTCGAGTAACTTGCCGTATCCACATCAATTGAAAAAGTGGAAAGGGGATTATCCTTTGCTTTTAAAAATCTGTTTTCATAAATCCGGTCATATTCCTCTGTATTGAAGTCTTCTTCTCCCTCCGGCAGGGGTTCTCCCTCCTCTATATAACCTGTATCTTCCCTTGCTACATTTGGTGCATATTTCCCTTTTGCCATGTAATCCATTCTTGCAGATGAACAGGAAATGAACAGGATTAAGAAGCTGACAACGACGAAAGAAATAATAATACCGTATTGTATTGCTTTTCTTGCCATAGATTCCTCCTTTGTTTCTATTCCTTTGAATAAGTATATGGGTTTTCAATAAAATAACAAATAATAGTATCTGTATTTCCCATTATTTGTATTACGGAAAGGACGGAAAAAAGTAACAGAAATAGGATAACCCTTTTAATCCGCAACATCACTCTAATTCTGTGATTTTTTATTGAGAATTCCAGTTTTAAAAAAATCTTGACAGGAGCATTTAATCATTTATAATAAAGCAAGCCTTAAAAACATAATTTGAAAACTGTGTTGTTATAAAGCGGAAGGAGATAAGTTTTTTATCGTGTGTTTTTAGCAAAATAGAATAAAGATTTTTTTAAACTGTCTATATACAGGAAAAAAATAAAAAATGATCTGACCGGGGAGGAAAAGTATGGAAAGCAGCAATAATCACATTACTCACAATGACTGGGGCATTGACCTTTATGGTCAAAAGATGATCTATAAGCCCTGGCCGGTTGATAATAAAGGGAATTACCTGCACCCGGCAAAGAATGAGATTAATACCACTTATTCTGTTTCCGGTGAAGCGGTAAAAGAGACAACTGAATATTTTCAGGAGTGTGGAGGGAATATCGATGAATTACTGGATCTGCTGAACAGTCATGTTGTACATGAGCAATTTGTCATATCCGGGGATAAATTACTCGATAAAAAACGCTGGTATAATAATGAATACTATTTTTATTTTATAAATTTCACAAAAAGACTCATTGGCCGCTATGATTTCCGTTATGGTGAAAACTCATCCGAATCGTTAAGCAGGTATCATTTTATTTATGAAAAAGGATTCCTTGAATATATGGCATGGGGAACGGAAAAAAATGGAAAGAAGGTGAAAGAATCCAGTACAGAAAACTTCTATACTATTTATCTCTATATAAAAGATAATTATCCCGGGGAAATAATAGAGAAGATTTTAAATTATTTAAATAATTCATTAAAAAAGCAAAATAAAAGTATGGATATTTCTTATTTTACCAATTCAAACTACTGGTATTCTGTCGAACTGACAGGGTTTTTTTATTCGTTTGTTGTCATTGCGACAAACGATAATGATATATTTTCCAAATCGAGTTTCTACGGGGGATCCCGTTTGCTGAAATCGTTATTAAGAACCTTTTCATCTCCCAAAGCAATTTATAAAAATATCCCGGGAATAACGAAGATATATAATCATACATTGTTATATAGAATAATAAAATTAACTCAAAACTCCTGTGTACTGGAAATTAAAAGAAAAGCTCTGTATAATGATAAACTTAAACCATTTGAAAAGAGTATAAATATATATAATGAACAACTCCATATCAATTTATTACGGCAAATACCCAAGCTGATATTTAACAATGAATGTGCAACATATATTCCCATAAAATCTGCCCGGAAGGGTGACGATTTTTTTTCAGGAAAATTTATCTGGTCATACAAATTGGGAAAGATAAAAGTAATCGAGTTGCTTTTTCTTCTTATTGCATCGGCAGGTATTCTCTTTACCGATATATCGGAAAAATATATTATAGTGGCCCTGCTTTTTACCGGGTATCTTTTTTACTATTTAATTAAAACAACAGTAAAGCAAAAACAATATATAAAACAATCTATTGAGGATTTTAACCAGTTTTACAAGGAAAAAGAAGAAGTAACAGCGCAGTTACAGAAAGAGAAAGACTTACTGGAATTAAAAGTAGAAGAAAGAACAAAAGAACTTTCCGAAGCATACACGAAATTAAAAGAACTGGATAAAGCAAAGACGAATTTTTTTGATAATATTTCTCATGAATTGAGAATCCCGCTAACAATGATTAATGCACCCCTTGAGTCCATTATTAATGGAAAATACGGCAAATCAATAAATACATCACATGAAATATTACAGCTAGCACACAAGAATTGTTTGAAATTAACGCGGTTGATAAATTCATTACTTGATTACTCAAAAATAAAGAATGGAAAACTGACACTGGAGAAGCGATCCGTCGACATTATTAAAAGAATGCAGTTGCTTATTTCCGAGGTTGAATCATTGGCAGCGAATAAAAACATCAGCCTGGAATTTAAAAACAGCCGGAATAGTGATTCGTTTTTTGTTATGATTGACCCGTATTTATTCGAGTGTTTGTTTTTGAATCTTGTCTCTAATGCAATTAAGTTTACACCGGAGGAAGGGAATATAGTCGTACTATTTGACTGTAATATGAGTAAAAAAGAATTCTGTATTTCCGTTAAGGATACAGGTATTGGAATACCTGTCGAAAAGAAAGATTTTATTTTTGAAAAGTTTCACCAGATTGATAATTCGGCAAACAGAAAATATGATGGGACAGGTATCGGCCTTTCACTGGTAAAAGAGATACTTTCCCTGCATCATGGCAGGATAACGGTGGAAAGTGAACCGGGTAAAGGATCGAATTTTACCGCTTATTTTCCGCTTGAAGTAGGTAAGGAAGCAACTGAATGGCAGGCTTCCTGTTCTTTCACTCCTGATGTTCAAAGGGAAGGAAAACCATTTACTTCCTATACGAAAAAATATGAATATTATAATGATAATAAGAAAACAATTTTACTGGTGGAAGATAATACGGATATGGTTATCTATCTTACCTCCATACTCGGTGCATCATATAATATAATAAATGCCCGTAATGGAATGGAGGCGCTTGAAAAATTAAGAATAAACAAAAAACCCGATCTGGTTATTGCCGATATCATGATGCCGGTAATGGATGGTATTGAGTTCAGAACAAAATTTGTACAGAACAGCAACTACAATTATATCCCGTTTATTTTTTTAACTGCAAAAGCATCCATGAGGGATAAATTGCAATGTCTGGAATCCGGGGCCATCGATTATATAGTAAAACCATTTTCCACAGAAGACCTGCAGGCAAAAATCAAATCGATTATACAAAACAAGGATATCATCTATGATTCGGCAGTAAAGAAAATCAAGAATAAAATACTTGACACTATTGATGACAGGGATGATGGTGATGCCGCCTATGCTTTAATAGAAAAAAAAGGACACTATTATAACCTGACAAAACGGGAAATAGAAATATTGAAATATATTTATGAGGGGTATCAGGATAAAGAGATTGGTGATAAATTGAATATTGCCGTGAAAACAGTATCCAATCATATTTATCATGTCTTTGAAAAAGCCGGTATCTCGAACAGGGTTGAACTAATTAAAACCTTTCTAAAATAGGTAATCGGATATATCATGACACTGGGTAAAATTTCCCATAAAAATTGAGTAATTTCCCTATTTATTTCCCCTGCAATCTATGGCTTGCTTTATGCAGAAATAATGATAACTTTGAACTATTCAAAGGAGGTGTTCTATGTCAGGATTTATATAATATTATTAATTTTCTCTTATACATTATATAATTCTATATCAGTTTTTTTATTTAAATTACAAAATAGAAGGAGTAACGAATATGAAAAAAAGATTATCTTTTATAGCAGTGGTTGTAATTATCGGGGTATTGGTGACATTTTTATTTAATTGTTCCCTCCAGGATGATGAGATGAAAGCACTGCAGACAGGGAGTTCTACGGATACCGGTGCCGAAAAGGGAATTTTAAAGAAGAGTAATTTTGTCGTGGACTGGCTCAACGTGTATGCGACAGACGACACATGCTTTTTTTACCCGCTTACAAAGTTATACCGGAATACCGAGTATATACTCCGGTGTAATGTGAAATGTACAAGAGCGGCTTGTTTAAGAGGGTGCAGGGTGCGATATTATCTTTCCGAGAATGCAAATACGGAAACATGCTGTGATACGGAAATCGGGAACAACTGGATCGATCCGTTAGGGAAAGATGAATCGGAAACGGTGACAAGCAGGATAAAACTTACCGACCCGGCAGGGATTTATTATATCATCGCTTATGCAGATGCGGATAACAGGATAAAGGAATCGGATGAGAAGGATAATGAGCGAAGTATAAGAATTACACTTTGCTAGTGAAACCCGGCCTGTTTTCCATAAATTGGAAAAGGGATGTATAGTGGTCATGTACTTGAGGCTCGGAGTGCATGACCATTTTTTTGGGTATCCAATCCTGGTATTCGTATGTCGGTAAAATCATTTCCCCTTTATCCCTTTATCGGGGGGGAATTCGAAAACAGGCAAAACTACTTGACATAAAAAATAGAACCACTTAAATACACGGAAAACACTGAATGAAGAAGAAG
>JAFGQK010000187.1 GCA_016935735.1 Spirochaetales bacterium
TCAGATCCAGGAAGGATCCGGCCAACGCAAGTGTTACGGGTTGAAAATCTTGGAATAATACCAAGATTTTCACCCATAGTAACACAGAAGAAAAATTATAACATTATTCGTTCAATTTGCAAATTTGAAAAATGATTGGAATTTACAAGTACCGACCTTATGCAATTAAAATGCTATTTTATTAGTTTTTCTTGCCGTTGCACGAGGTCTGAACGTGATAAAAAGATAGAGTGTTGTCCGGTTTATAGGATTTGTGTGGTTTTTAACGTTTTTAAAGCCTTAACCGCCAAAATGGCATAAAACGATGATCATAAACAGTGATTATCCTTTTCCCCGGGATTAAATGTTGTACAACTATCATTAATTGTCGTACATACTGACGCAGTGTCAGACGGCTATTCTTGGTTTCTTTTTCCCATTCTTTATACATCCTTTCCAATTCCTTTAAGATATCCTCTCCATACTCATCTACCAGTTTAAAAAACACCTCTATAAAAAACCGTACAATCTGTGCCATACTAAAAAAATTCAAATCATGATGAATCAACTTTAACTTCCTGTACAGATCCTCGGGCAGGTATGCATGCGTATGCACACGATCTTCACCCCGGTCGGGAGACACATATTCGTACCGGCTATCCCGCTGCTCCCCCCAGTCATGCTCCCGTTTTATAACTGATACAAGCAACAAGAGAATCCTTACAACGATTCCTGAAATGTTATGCAATTTCTTAAAAACATCCAGTTCCTCAAGACGTATTTTCATACTCTGACCGATAATAAAATGAAATTCATGCAGTTTCGGCAAATCCATTCCATCCTCCTTATAGAATGATATTCCTGCAATATATAACGCCCCAAAGTTTCTTCCTGCATGCATGAAAAACGAGTTTTTTTATTTTTTTCCCGTATTCCCGGCTTTACGATTATTTTAAAAATATTAAAATGCTGTTTTGTTGGCTTTTTTTTACCGTTGCACGAGGTCTGAATTTAAGATTTGTGCTTTATGCTCATTACCTTATTTCCGGTCTTTTATTTCCGTGTATTCCGTGGCAAAAAAACCCGATATTAAACTTACACCCAGATTACAAGCCAGCCTTGACTTTTTTTAATATTAAAGTATTATTGATACGGATAAGACAGGATAGAGAGTTATGGAACTAATTAATGCCGTTAAATATGTATTACAAAAGAATGAAATAGCCATGCCTGCTGCCCGGATATTGTATGAAATTAAAAAAGAAAAATTATTGAAGATAAATGGTGAAATAACTGCGGCAAGCCTGGAACAAAAGTTAGATATCTACTGCGATGGGGTCCAGACAAAAAAGGAAAGCAAAGAGAGATTGTTCTACAAGATTTCCGGGAATTTATACGGTATGCTCGATTGGCTGGATGACGCAGGAGTGGAAAAAGAAATTAACACAGAAGATATAACACAGCCTTATGATGTAACGAAGATTGATATTATTTCAGAACAATTTACAGTTGAATATATTAATAAAAAAATTGATTATAAAGAATTAATTTTGCATCCTGATTTTCAGCGTAATACTGTCTGGAATTTTAGACAGAAAAGCAGGTTAATAGAATCAATATTGCTAAAAATACCAATCCCCGTTTTTTATATTGATGCCAGGAATGAGGAAAAATGGATTGTCATCGATGGTCTCCAGCGTTTATCTTCAATCTATGATTATGTGAATGGAAAATATGATTTACAGGAACTGGAATTTTTGAGAGTTTTAGAGAAAAAAAAATATTCAGAATTGGAAAGGAAATTCCAGCGGCGTATTGAAGAATGTCAATTATTATTTTACAAAGTACGGCCTGCAACACCGGAAGAAATTGCATTCAATATATTTACCAGAATCAATACCTTAGGTTCTCCCCTGAGTTCACAGGAAATAAGGCATGCATTATATCTGGGCAAATCCACCCTTTTATTACAGCAACTCGCCGAAAGCAAGGAATTTATAGAGGCAGTGGGAGAGGGAACAGCAGGATCCCTGAATATCCGTATGAAAGACAGGGAACTGATTCTTCGAATGCTCGCCTTTAAAATTAATGGAATACAGGGATACAGAACTAATTTTGATGATTTTTTAAACAGGACGATGAAACAAATTAACTGTTTGGATAATAATGACATAGATACTATTAAAAATGAGTTTAAAGAAAGCATGACAAGGGCAAAGACAGTATTTGGTACAGATGCCTTTCGTAAAAAATATAGAAATACTACCAGACGTTCACCTGTGAGCAAAACTCTTTTTGAAACATTCGGCAATGTACTTCTGGAATATTCGAAGGACAATTTAGAAACGCATCGGGATAAAATAGTCAATTTGTTTCAGGAAAAACTGGAAGAAGATACCGAATATTTTTATTCCATAACAATAAATACTAATAATAAAAGAGAAATTGAAAAACGCTTTACAAAAGCTAAAGAAATAATAGAACAAGCCCTGGAAAGCAAGAAATGAAAAAAATTACTATTGAAAATTTCAAATGCTTTGAATATGAGGAAATAAATCTGGAAAATTTAACTGTTTTAGCCGGGGTAAATGGTTCGGGGAAATCCACTGTCATACAGGCTATTCTATTGCTAAAGCAGGCACAACGCCAGGAATTGGTTATCAATATCAATACAAAAATAATCCCTGCGATTGTATTGAATGGGTATTACTTTCAGGGTGGTACTGTAAAGGATATCTTATTTATCAATGCGGCAAAAGATATAATCGGATTTGCATTTGAAAATGATAAAGATACAACGATTAAATTTGTCTTTGACATAAAAGAAAAAAAGGATGCCCGTACAATACTCTGTGCAAATGAAATTAATGATGCAGATATCACTACCCTTGATTTTTTCCATGATTTTGATTTTATAAGTGCAGACCGTTTCGGGCCCCGTTTATATCATCCTGTAAGCGATATTGGCTATTCGGTCGGGAAAAAAGGCGAGTTTACACCATTCGTCATTTCAGAAAACAAAAACAAGCTATTGGAAGATGAAAAAACATATTTTGAGAAAGATGATAAAAAGCATACACTTTTAACAGAAATAAATAAATGGCTGTCTCATATAATAGAGGGAGCGGTAATCAATGCAGAAATTGTACCGGATGCCAATATTTCCTTGCTTAAAATTACGAATTACCGGGAAGATCTTCTGGATTTTAAAAGTCCTGTTCATATGCCATATGGTGCAAGTTATGTTTTGCCAATAATAGTAGCTTGCTTAAACAGAAATAAAAAGGGATTAACCATTGTAGAAAATCCCGAATCTCACCTGCATCCTTCTGCGCAATCCAACCTTGGACGATTCTTTGCACAAATGGCTGCTTCGGGAAGGCAGATTATTTTAGAAACACACAGCGATCATATAATCAATGGTATCCGGCTGGCAATTAAAGAACAAATAATTTCTCACAACGATGTTGTGTTTAATTTCTTTTCAAAAGGGAAAAATATCGGAGAACATGATGTGCAGAGTTTAAAAGCATCAGAAAATGGGAAGTTGTCACATTGGCCTCCCGGCTTTCTTGACCAGTATGAACAGGATATGCTTAAATTATTATGAATTTTTTATTCCTCAATCACTTGTGCTTTGAAAATTGTAATGCATTTTTCAAGGAAATACATACTGCATTAATTAACCTTGCATTATTAATGAAAAATTTGCCCGGATTGCAATATGAAATAATTTTTAATTCTAAATTCCCGGAAATTCAAATTCATGGTCAATATATAAAAAATATCATTTATAACATAGCGGATAAAGAAACGAAGAATGTATTATTATCCAGGATTGATAAAAACATTGCCCATCCGTTTGCTTCGGACTATTATGATGAATACCTGATTGAAAATCTGGATTATGAAAATTTTACAGTACAGGGAACCACAATTCAAATCTTCGGGACATTTCTGGCAGCTGCACTTTATACAAAGAGCCCTGTCCTTACGGCTGATACTATTTGTTCACTGGCTTTTTTTAAGACTAATAAAATTATTTTGGAATGCTCGTTAAATAATGAAATTCATTCATTAGTAAATATTCTCCTCTCAACTAAACTGGATAATATATTATTTCGATTAAATGAAATTTCACAGCAGAATATTGATAATTGGAAAGATTGGCTTAATCAATTGGAGAATAATCAATATATCAAAGTTACTTCAGATTTTATATCGGATATGAATACAATTTCTTTTAAATGTGTTATGGGAAATACGATTCGCAGGCATAAAGAAATACTACAAGAACAAATGCATAAATTGAAAAGTGGCATAATTAAGGATTTGAATTTGTATAATTGCGGCATTACAATTCATGATGAATCAGATTCAGTAAAGAATAACCCAAAATTAAGACGCTATAGATTGGTAACAGACTGCAATGGTCAAAAAAATTATGCATTTCTCCATACTATTATAGGCAATAAGGTACGAATGTATTTCATTCCTAAAACAGATTATATATGTTTATGCCGGGTATTTACCCAACACTTACCCACCTGAATATACCAGAATATCAGTTACCCGTATATTCAACCTCAAAATCAAGGGGTTGGTTTAAAAGACATACACGCAAAAGGGGAATCCGGAAAAGAACAGCCCCGTCTTTGACAGTACCGCCTTTTTGTGAGATGATCTTTCCCTGGACTTTTACCTTGATAGTTATTACCGAAGACATAACAGCGGGCGGCCCTTCTTCACCCATAGCAAACTCGATAATATCAAGGTATTCGGCAGCGGGGATATCCTCATCTACCTGCGGTGCAAGATTTTCAAACACCTGATTTTTCAGTACAGGAAACAGATCCGTGAGTTTTGAGTAATTTGCCTTTTCCAGGTGAAAATGTATCCTGTTTCTGTTGTTATTTGTAGAAAAGCTAATAATATCCCGGACATTTTTATCTCCGGGGGTAAGGAGCTGGCGTATATCTGAAAACCGGAATGAAAGGACAAGGCTTTTTTGCTCCGGTGAAGCGATCTTCTTTACGGAAGCACCCGGTTTTTCATTTATCTGTTTTTTGATCTCTTCAATCTTGAATATATCGACTTTCTCCACACTGCCAGGATCGGAAAAAGCCTCGGTAAGATCCAGGATATAATAGACAAAAACAGGATCCAATTCCACTGTCAGATCAGTGGATCCGGACCCGTTTACCGAGATCGATATTTCCTGCTGCACGCCGCAGGAAATGAAAATAACAGGTATAAAGCCTAAAAGAATGAACAATATTTTTATTTTATTCATAAGTGGTATACTCTGATTCCTTTCGTTTCACCTTATATAAACCGGAATAGAATTTCAATAGTATCAATATAAAAACACCCGGATAAGAATGGGGTTACAGGAGAAAAAACAGCTAATTTTCCAGGATTTTAATTTCCACCCTACGGTTCTTTTTCATCCCGTTTTCCGTGGAATTGTCGGCAACAGGGATACGGGCACCGAATCCTTTAAAGAGCATGTTATTTTTCACACCATGTGACTGAAGAAATTCCCCGACAGTCTTTGCCCTTTTCTCGGAAAGAACCTGTCTTCCTTCTTCTGTCCCTGCCAGTGCAGTATGACCTCCGACAATAAGGTCCCTTTCCGGGTACCTTTTAAGGATTCCTGCAATCTTTTTCAATTTTTCCTGTTCTTTGGGGAGTAACGTATCGGATTCCGGTGAAAAGTTTATATCTTCAAGTATTATTGATACCCCATCATCATCCGATGTTACGGAAGTGTTTTTTATATCTTCTTTTTCAATTGTTTTTTCAATCTCGTCCTTGATCTTTTCCTTATCCATCTCCGGGGATTCAAAGAGCTCCCCCCGGGAGGTACCGACAAATTCATACATCTGGTTGTCGTTGAACACGTAAATAATATCAAAGGTATCATCATATGAATGGGGCCTGCCGTTTGTCATATCCCAGTAAAACGCCTGCTCTACCTTTCCGTAAATAAGAAGGGGATGTTTTCCGGGAATATGGAGTAATTCAGGCAATTCCCTGTATATCTGGTAGTTCAGTTTCAGCTTTGCAACCCTGGACTTTCCCATAGTCTCGTTTTTCACATACTCATAATTTACAGTAACAGGGACATGGACAGGCATTTGAATCATGTATCGTCTGAAATCATGAACTTCTATTCCCTCCGCTTTCCAGGTATCCCCGGGAGAAATTTTTTTTTCCGGGAATAATGGGACATCACGCATAAGAGGAAAAAGATAATTCTGATTCACCTCGTACCTTCCCTGTGCATCCATCCAGTATGATGCCTTATGTTCCTCATCGAGCCGGAATATCTGGCCTTGCGATTCCGCTCTTTCCGATACCTGGAACACCGCTGAAACAAACCCTTTCCCACCTTCAACTTTTATATGTTCAATAGCGGCTTTGTTCCATATTTCCGCACTGTGACTGTATTCCCCGTCTATATAGACTTTTTCCGAAACCTTTACTATTATTCTGTACTTGCTGCCTGCAAAATACTTAAAAACCAGTTGTTCACCATAAAGGAAAGACGGGATAAGAAAAAGCAGTAACATATATACAATTTTTTTCATATTCATATGCTTAGAACACCTCTTTCTCTTATTATCGGCCTGTATTCCTCCTTTCTGCTGGTTTATCATACAGAATGTTCTTATTTTCCTTAATAGGAGCAATAATTAAACCTGTTAAGACCATGTTCATCACTAATATATCCCCTTTATTGTTAAAAAACTATCTGTTTCTTATCCTTGACCAAAACTTCATAACATACTATAGTAGAAATAAAGTTTTTTTTTTAAGGCATGTATGTTTAACAAAACTCATGCTCTCTGGAATAATCGAATGTTGCAGCTCCTGCATAAGGCAGGATATTTACAGCCGACTCAATTACAGGAGCTGGTAATCCCTTTGATTTTAAAAGGAAGGGATATTGCAATCGAAGCCGGGGAAAAAACCGGCAAGACTGCTGCTTTTATCCTTCCCGTATTGGAGAGAATATACAAAAATAAGGCAGGGATAAAAGCATTAGTCATTACCGCAACATTTGAAAATGCAAAAAAAATATCCAGGGAGTTTCATAAATTTATCAAATACTTACCGTCTCCGGTTCTTCTGGCACTTCTGGGCAATGTAAATACCGAAAAGGAGGAATTTCGCACTCTTTCCAGGAAGCCCGATATAGTTATCGGCTCGGCAGAAAGGGTCATCGATCATATACGAAGAGGGAATCTTTCGTTTGAAATCCTCCAGTTTTTTATTATTGACGGATCTGACATGAATAAGAATCAGGGGTTTGATCCGGATATCCATTTTATTTCATCAAAACTCAATACAAAGCACCAGATTATTCTGTTCTACCCATCTCCCATTGCATCGGCTGATTCCCTGCTTTCATTACTGAAAAGACCGGTCATGATACATAAAGGTGACTGGATTGATAAACCGGTATATCCCGGATACAGCTATTTTAATCTGAATCCAGAGCAAATCGTAGAAAAAAAAAGGTTGTTGGCAAGACTTGTCATAACAAAGAAGATAAGTTCCCTGCTCCTTCTCTGTCATAATCCCAAACTCATCCCGGAGCTTAAGAAATTCTTAAAAAGAACAGGATTATCAATAAAAACCCTTCCCCATAAGGTTTCCGAAGAAATAAAACAGAATGTACTGAAATCTTTTAATGCTCACCGGATAAATGTGCTTATAGCGACCGTGGATATCATAATGAATCAGAAATATATGTGGCCTTCTCATATTATATATTTTGATTTGCCCGAAAATCAAAAACAGTATGTACATATTCCTGCACAATTACAAAGTGCAAGGGAGGTCATATTATTTATAGATGATAATTTTTTTCATGAATTACAAAAGTATGAGGAGATAAAGAAATTGGATATGAAGAAAGATGTATTTCCGACAGATGAATCCGTTTTAAAAAGTTTTGCAGAAACTATCATAAAAAAGATTAAGGAAGATGAAAATCCGGAAGAATTGAACATGTATAAAAAACTTGTTAAAAAGAATGTCCCTTTATTATTTCGAACTTATGTACTGGCATATCTTTTTAAAGAAGAGCTGGATAAAAAAATCCATAAACAGCGTTCTTCTACAACAACACTTTTTATAAGTGTGGGAAAGAATAAAAGGGTATTTCCCCCGGATCTTCTGAATCTCTTTGTGAATGCGCTTAAAATTAAGCGGTCTGAAATAAAGGATATAAAGATCCTTGATAACTATTCTTTTCTTGAAATATCATCACGTTATGCATCCAGGGCGATATCTCTTTTAAATGGCAAAGATTTTAAAGGGAAAAAAATGAGTGTTAACTATGCGAGGAAAAAACGAAAAGAGGGGAAAAAGCCCTGATTATCAAAACAATCAAAGAAATTGATGATATTGTCAAACATGCACAGGTAAAAGAGAAAGTGGAAATCGAAATTGGGAGCGGGAATGGGCATTTTATTACTGAATACTGCGAAAAAAATAAAAACACTTTTGTGATTGGAATAGAAAAAAAAAGAAAACGGTGTGTAAAGATTATTCAGAAGATCAGGAAAAAGAACTTACAGAATATAGAAATTATACAGGGAAGTGCGGAGGATATTCTTTTGCAGCTTTTCCCGTCCTGTATCGATGCAGTTCATATTTATTTCCCGGATCCATGGCCAAAGGCAAAGCACAGGAAAAGAAGATTTTTTAAGATGATTTCTTTAAACCTTCTTGCGGAAAGCCTTAAAAAAGGGGGCAGGATAAATTTTGCCACGGATTATTTTGATTATGCACTCCAGGCAAAAATACTTTTAAGCCTTCATGCGGGATTCAGATTGATTGAGTCAGCCCCCCCGGAAGAAGCTTTTCTCTCTGTTTATGCGAATAAATTCAATAATTTAGAGCGGGAAATCCGCTTTCTTTCTGCCGTAAAGACAGGGTAAACGGTTTTATTGCGGATATATTCGATATATTTTTTTTACTTTACAAAAAATAGATATTATGATAAAATAGCTTTGATTTCACCTGGAAATAATTCTTTTTACCTGTAGTATCTTTCATAAACAAAAGGAGAATTTAATCATGAATATAAAACGCGTGCTGTTTTTTATCATCCTCGGTATATTTTTAATTCAAACTATTTGTTATACTCAGGATCTTCAGCCCGGGGTTATACGCCCCAAAGGTCCGGTAGCAGAAAATTGTCCGGTTTTTGAATGGACAGCGGTAAACGGCGCAACAGACTACTGGCTTATTGTTGCTGACGGGAGTGATATCAGTGAGAGTAATTGGCTTATTAATGTTACGGTAAATTCCACTTATTATCAGGATTGTACTGTCAATTTTGAAGAAAACAAATGGTATTACTGGAAAGTGAAGAGTGTGTTTAACGGTGTTGGCGGTGAATGGTCCGAAATTACCGGTTTTATCATTCAGTTTGATTCACTTAAACCGCACGTCATTGCCCCCCTTGGTGAAATATCAGATACCCGGCCTGTTTTCCAATGGGAACCGGTTTCCGGGGCTACCACTTACTGGCTGCTTGTGGGGACAAGTCCGGATTTCGATCATAATCCATCCCTTATCAATATATCAACTGAGAATACTGCATACCAGGATCCGGGGATAACGTTTGAGCGGGATATTCTTTACTACTGGAAGGTGAAAAGCGTGTTTAATGGGGTCGGGGGTGCATGGTCGGATATTGTCTCTTTTATCATCCCGACAGCCGGACCCACACCGGATCCGACTCCTGTACCGGGACTTCTTTCGGTGGAAATTACCGGGCCTCTGGAAGGGGCAACTCTAAAGGATACAGCTTTAATAGAAACCTCCACAAGCAACAGTGTAGCAAAGGTGGATTTTTATATTGATTCGGTGAATGTGTATTCCGATGAAACCTTTCCCTTTGAATATCAATGGGATACCACTATTAATCACCTGCCTGCATCCAATCACTCCATGGATTTCGGCTATTATTTTGTGGAATGGAAAGATCCGGCAACATTTGATGCATGCAGGGCAGAAGTAAATGGCTATACAAATCTTTATTATGCTTCTTTAGCCAGTTATACAACAGACTCCCCGGAGCAATGGATTCCGCTTTTATCCCGGTCCCTGGAAAATGCAGAGGCCGAGAACCGTACCATTCACCTGAACCTGGAGCTGGATTCCCCGCTTTTTGCATCATATCTGGATGCAGTGCTTGAAACCTGCGCACCTTTCTGGGATTCCATTGTCCGTATTGAACTGGCAGATGAACCTGCCTGGACCCGTGCAGAACTGGAACAATGGATACAAACCGTTTCGGATAAAATCACGATCATGGGGCTTTCTTTGCCGCCCCAGGGGTTTGGTGTGGTCTATGTGTATAACCAGGATCTTCCGGATTCAAAAAACGCCCGGGGACTGGACTGGATCGGGATAGAAGCATATCTTGATGCACCGGGGGATCCCGTTTCACAAAATAATATAAACCTCCTCTATCAGACAGTGGAACGGCAGATGAACCAGGTTCCTGCCGGGAAATCGATGGTACTTATTACGATGGCATATGCACGAAACGGGGCATGGATAGACATGGATACCTTACGTGATCTTCAGGTGCCAACGTATCTCATAGCTCATGATAATCCGCGGGTGCTATCGATACATATGTTTGCTTACACACGGGCTACCGGAACCAGGGACCACCCGGAATTGAAAACATCCCACCGGATGATCGGTGACCGGCTGTTGAATATTTCTGATTCATTTCCTGAAAACGGATTACATACGATAAGCGTTATTGCGTATGATGCAAATGGAAATACGGCAATGGACCGGGTTGCCGTATCCGTGGAAAATGGCACACTCACCCAGGAACCGACAACCCCTTCCACCCCGTTTCCTACAATAATGCCGACTCCTGAACCTACTCCTTCTCCAGTTGAAACACCGGTTCCCACAATTGTCCCAACACCCGAACCGACTCCGGAACCGACTTCTACCCCTGACCTCACTCCTGTTCCAACGGAATTCTCCCAGGATCTGGATGGAGATGGCATCAATGATACGCTGGAAGATACCCTTATGAGACGTTTTGCCCCTTATGTCCGGCTGTATACCAATGATGATACCCGCCCGTGTTCTGCCGAGTGGTATATAGGCCGTGTAACTATGCGTTATCACCGGTCGGGCTGGTTTGATTCCGAAATACTTAAGCCATATAAAGTGACGGTAGAAAATATTACGGAACAGACAAAAAGTGACCAGTATTCAAATTATAATACATACAGAAGCAATTTCTTCCTTCAAATTCCCAATGACAGTAATGAATTGACAACACGAAAGGGTCAGCCATCATCCGGATGGAAAACATATTCCCATATTAGATGGTCCCCGGATGGAGGGGGTAAATATGATATACAATACTGGTTTTTCTATGCATATAATGGGAAACTTGGGAGTCTTAATCATATTGCCCATGAAGGAGATTTCGAACACGTGACCGTGCGCGTGAATTCGGATTTAACTACAGTCGATAAAATATATTATTCTGCACATAATGGTGAGGGCCGCTGGTATTCGCCGTTATGTATTCACTTTATCGGGAGCAGGCCGGTTGTGTATTCAGCATATCATAGTCATGCCGACTACCCGATAGCAGGGGAATGGGCGCGGAAAGGGGGAAATCTTGATACCCTTCTGCCGAATGATTTTACCAATGACGGGGATTTATGGGATTGTGCCCGGAATGTGGTAAATATGGGGGAATATAAACGGCCCTTAAATAGTCTTAACTGGCTTAATTACAGCGGAAGATGGGGGGAAATAGGCGATTCCTGGAATCCTTTGATTAACGATACAACAAGCGGTCCGTATGGACCGACTTTTAAAAGGAAAAATAATGAAGATCCATGGGAAAGGAACTGCAGCGGCAATCCCGAATATGATGGATTTCATGCAAAGGTAATCAGGCATACGATCCCGGAAAAGATGAATCCTGGCCAAACATATAATGTAAGTATCACAATGTTGAATAATGGGGCAAGAACATGGACAAGGGGCGAAGGAGTAAGACTGGCTTCTCAAAGAAGAAACAGGGATTTCAGTTTTATGAGTAAACAATTGGAATCTTCAGATGTCATTAATACCGGCCAGACAAAAACATTTGATTTCCAGTTGACTGCCCCGAATGAAAGAAACAAGGTGTATATTATTGACTTTACGATGATTAGAGGACTCTCCTTTGACCATACAGATGATACAAAAAAACCTTTCGGAGAATCACTGGCAAGAAAGATAACGATAACAAATATAAATGATTATGAAGCGGAATTCGTCAGTTCGACGATTCCATCAACAATGAATTGCGGCCAGACATATACGGTAAGTGTTACGATGCGGAATAAAGGGGCAAAGATATGGACGAGGGAAGATGATTTTAATCTCGGTTCACCGGACGGTGATTTGTTTGCGCATGACAGGCAGGCTATCCCCGCCGGAGTAAGGGTTGGATATGACCAGGAAGTAACATTCAACTTTACCATGAAGGCACCTGCGCAGCCGGGTGATTACCGGACCGATTGGAGGATGGTTCATGATAACTGGTTCCTTTCCTTTGACAGATGGTTTGGCGATACAAGGGTTTTTAACATTCATGTCCAGAATCCGGCCGGATATACCCTTACCGTCCAGTATTATGATTCGAGCAGTCAATACCAGACAACCACCCATAGAGGGGTAACGGAAAACAGTTCGATAACGATTTCAACGGTACCCACAAGGGTTGTCGGGCACCCAAATTATTACCAGGTAACTCTCTATTTCCTGCGCTGGGAAGTATATGGGAATGCAACAATCGATGACTCTGCTTCGCCCTATACAAAAGTACGAAATGTCAGGTCGAATTCGACTGTCTTTGCCCAATATGGGATACCGATTACCCCGACCCCTGTACCAACACAAACTCCTGCCCCGACAATTCCAACATATACCCTTACTGTTCAGTATTATGATTCGAGCAGCCAATACCAGACAACCACCCATAGAGGGGTAATGGAAAACAGCGTGGTAACGATTTCAACGGCACCCACAAGGGTTGTCGGGCATCCGAATTATTACCAGGTAACTCTCTATTTCCTGCGCTGGGAAGTATATGGAAATGCGGCAATCGATGATCCTGCTTCTCCTTATACAAAAGTAAGAAACGTCAGGTCGAATTCGACTATTTTTGCCCAATATGGGATACCGATTACCCCGACACCTGCACCCACACAAACTCCTGTCCCAACAATTCCAACATATACCCTTACTGTTCAATATTATGATTCAAGCGGTCAATCACAAACAGCCACCCATAGAGGGGTAACGGAAAACAGTGCGATAACGATTTCAACGGCACCCACAAGGGTTGTCGGGCA
>JAFGQK010000188.1 GCA_016935735.1 Spirochaetales bacterium
AAAAAAGTATCAACTGATAGTTGATATATTTGAATAAAAAGGATATAGTAGTGATTATAAAATTGTAAGGAGGTCATAATGAAAAAATATAATCTAATTATCATTTTATTTTATTTTGTATCTATTTTTGTTATGGGAGAAGAATATTCCGCAGAAGAAATATTGGAAAATGCCGAAGCGGCGATGTTTCCTGATAATTTTTACGCAGTAATCGAATTGATTACTCAAAAGACTAATAAAGAAGATAAAACGATGACTATTGCTTCTTATTATAAAAAGAACGTAGGTAGTTTTATGGAAATTCAAGCTCCCACACGGTCTAAAGGAATTCGCTTTTTACAAATCGATAACAACCTGTGGATGTATAATCCCCGGTCAAACTCCAGGAAAGCCATGAGGTTGTCATTACGTGATTCGTTCCAGGGAACTGCCTTATCAAATAACGATATGTCCGATCCGAATTATACTGATGATTATAATGTATCAATAATAAAGAAAACTATTTTTAATCATCCGGATCTGGGTGATCTCGAGTGCTATTTGTTAGAGGGGATTGCTAAATTAAAATCTACTACTTATAAAAAAGTCCATTTTTATGTTTCAGTAGAGAAGCTGTTGCCAATAAATATCGAGTATTATACAAAATCCGATTATCTTTTTAAAACCATGCTTTTTTCAGATTTTAAAAAATCAGCAGGAAGAGAACGGCCGACAAAATATATAATGACCTCCCTGGAAGAAAAAGGTACGGTTTCCCTGGTTTACATAAAAGAGTTGGAAATCCGTAATGATTTGTCTGATAGTTTATTTTCCAAAACAGCATTAGTAAAAGAATAGATCATGAAAAGAACTGTTTATTGCTTTCTATTAATATTAATAACCGTTATATGCTTTTGCCAGGAATATGAGGTGGCTGGTAATGCAAAGATCTCGAGTTCCTATCAATGGTTAGAAAATATTGATGATAGTGTTCTGGCCGGCCTGGATCCTTCCTCATCTGCAAATGAAAATAACGTTTTGGCAGATTTCGAATTGAATTTGCGTCACCAGATAGCTTTAAGCAGCGGTGGATTTTATGTCAACCAGTATTTACAGTATGATTTTAATCAGCCGGAAACGTTTAATCACTTATTAAAGGAGGCATATCTTCGTTATCACGCCAATGACTGGCTATCAATAATTATCGGAAAGCAGGTTGCCGAGTGGAGCCTGGGATACTTCTTTTCACCAGCAGATGAAATAACATACTATAATCCGTTTTTAGATGAAGAAACCGGCAAACCGGGATTTCTCGGATTTGGATTTTTTATAGTTCCTTTTGCCGATTTTTCCATTAATGCTTATATTAATATCGATAGTATATTACACGATGAAGAGAATGATTTCTGGCAGGACATACGGTATGGGCTATATTCTTCTTACCTGATTAGCCCGCTGGAATTATCAGGCAGTTTGATTTATGAAGAGGATGAGGTATTAACTACCAGTATCATGTTGTCTCTTGATATTTTATCCACGATTATTACTACCGAATTTGCAGTTGATTTCCAGAATATAACCGAATTTCCCAGAGAAACCGGTACACCTCCCTTTTATCTGGAGTGGGAAAAGAATGACGACGTCCAATTCTCTATTGATATTGGTCTTGAAAAGATAATTTACCTGGATGATGTCACCTTGACCATAATCACCGAATATTTATATACGGATCTCGGGTATTCAAAAACACAGGCTGATTTATATTATGATTATCTGGATCAACTCGTTGATTTTTTAGCGGCTCTGCCACCGGAAGAAGCCCAGGCCAATAGCGATAATTTTGATCTTCCCAGGTATTTATCCAAACATTATCTGGTTCAAATGTTCGGGTTAGAAGTGACAGATCTTTTAAACACAGAACATGTCGGAATATTTAATTTAACTGATTTTAGTTTTTTAGTTCATCATACCTTGACTTATACCGGTATCAAAGGTATGGATATACTGGGTTCCGGAACCTGGACATATGGTGAACAAAATAAGACCCAATTCGGATTAATACCAGAGAACATCATAATCAGCCTGGGAATAAAAGTGTATTTTTAAATCAATTGATAGTATAAATATAAACGGAAAATTTCTTTTCATAATAAAGTATCCTCGTATTATTTCGGCCTGGGATTTCTTTTTTATTTTTCGTATCATCCTGGTTATAAAAGAAATATATCCCCTGGGATAAAGAATATTAACATTATCTATATTCCGGACAGTAATTCCAATAATGTGAGGTTGTTGTTTATTTATAAAATCAATAAAATCTATATCTTTTTCGATATTCATATCAAAGAATGAAATTTCATGACCTTCGCTTTTAAGGTTATCATACAAATAATCCAGACCTATAGGAGGTATGAGTGGAATTCCGGAATCTGGATTAATCAACATAATTCTCATACTATACAATACCAATTAAAAAGATATTAATCAAACTGAAAATTCAGTTATGATAATCGGGATGATTTAGTGAATGTGAATAATTTTAACTAATTCATCAATATGATTATTTACATCCGTTATGAAATCCTGTATACTTTTGTCCATGTTAAAAATTTTATTTGTTATTCCCGGGATTTCCCGGGATTTTTTCGATATTTTAAAAAGACTCTCTTCCCGGTGGCAGAATTGGAAACATCTTAACCGGGATCTGTCAAAACATTATCGGAATGCCAGGAGAGTGTTTTATGGTTCAGGCATTATTACCATAGCAGGTTTGCTTGATTCCCAGGAATATGATGTTAAAGTTATTGATGAAAATTTTGAAAATTTGAATTTCGATGAACACTATGATATTGTCGCTTTAAGCGGACAATTAATTCAAACCGAAAGAATGATCGAACTATGTGATATATATCGGAAAAAAGGAACCTATGTAATAATCGGCGGGGCTATGGTAACCTTATATGAAAATGAATTTACACAGGAGGGAGTTTCTGTGTTTGTGGGCGAAGGAGAAGATCTCTTTAAGAATTTCCTGGCGGATTTTAAAGAAGGCACCCCGCTTCCTGTCTATAAAAATAAAACAAACGTTTTTAACAAAGAGATTAGATCCGTTATGCCCCGTTATGACCTTATTTCCCGTTACCGTTATAATCTGATAGGTGTGCAAACAACACGTGGTTGTCCTTATCGTTGTGAGTATTGCAATGTTGCCTATCTTTTAGGGGATAAATACCGGCATAAAGCAGTGGAACAGGTTCTAGAAGAAATACTGCTGGTAAAAAAATACTGGCCGGACAGTATGTTTTATTTCCTGGATGATAATCTCTTCGCGGACAGGAAATATGCATATGAATTATTCGAAGCTATAAATGGTAAAGTGAATTTAGGTGTTTACGGTACCCATGCAGATCTCACCATTTACCGTGATAAAACGTTGTTAAAATTATTGACAGATGTCGGTGAACCGGTATTGGCTTTCGGATTTGAAACGCTTGATATAAGAAATAAGGAATTCATAAAAAATGAGGTTAAAACGAATTTGATTCCTTTGTATCCTGTTATTGTAAAGGAACTGCACAGTCATGGTATAAAAATTACGGGTTCTTTTATGTTCGGATTTAACGGTGATGACCTGCAGTATGTAGATAAGGTTATGAATTTTGTTAAGGAAAATGAGATAAATGCATATTTTACCGTCTATAGCGTAACACCCAAATCGACTCTTTTTAATAAAATGCGGTTAGAATATGAGCGTCAAAATCATGAAAAGCTCGATCACCGTTTTCATACAACAAAATTATTAAACCGTAAATTATTGAAAAACAATAATTTTATATTATATGAGATGGAAGAAATGATATTAAAGGGATTAAAAAAAGCATTTCCGGAAAAAATCGTCATTTCCCGCATGGAGGGAATTGCCGTCAATTATTTCTATAATAAATTGGGCATGCTTTAAGTATGATATCCTTACTTCTGTACCCAGAAGCTTTTTTTACTAAAAGGATAAACAGGCATTTCAACCCGGCGGTAATCATTTTTTCCATAATACTTTTCCCAATCCGGGGTAACACCCTGTAAATATAAATATCCGGCTAGATAAGCAGGTATACAAAAAGATTTATCAGCATCTATTTTTACATTCTGAATAAATAAATCAAAATCCTTATCCGCAAGCAGATCTGCCATATGTGTGTCATTGATTTTTTCCGGGGTAGTGGCATATATATCTAAAAGATTTAATAGAACAGTAAAATCTTTATTGCTTTTTTCCGGTTTATAGATGTTGATATGTTGTTGATCATTGTTAAACTGCATTATGATTCCCGATAATTGTTGCTGTAATTCTTTTTTTGATTTAGCAAGAAAAATAATTCTATATTCCGGGAAATGTGTCCGGTATTTATTAAGAGTATAATCAATGTCCGGGGTTAATGGTTTTTTATTGCTGATAAGCCAATTGTTAAATTCAACTAATTTCTGTTTAAAGGAATATGCGCTTTTAGCGGAAAAACAATACAATCCTGGAGTATCTTCAATTTCTTTTTTTTGTTCATGAGTTTGAGTGTACTCCTCAACATTCGTTGAGGTATGATAGTAATGTACAAGGTACTTTTCAACAACAGTATGAGCTATGGTTCCCCCAAAACCTAAAGAATTAATCCCAACCCGTAATGGCGTATTTGTTGAAGTTTGAAGCTTGTAATTTTCAGTATTAATCATCACTATTTGTTTATTCAATTTTATAGCCGGATTCAGTTCTTGAAAATTGAGCATTGGTGGCACTGTATTGTTTTTTAAAATCATTAATGCTTTTATTAATCCGGCTATTCCGCTGGCTGCTTCAAGGTGTCCGATAACCGGCTTTAATGAACCCAATAAACAAGGATTATTTTCTGCCCTGCCTTCTCCCAAAACTGACTGTATAGCATTCATTTCAATAGGATCCGCAACTATACTCCCCAGGCTTCCTACCTCCAGATAGTCTAATGAACCACCTTTAATGCCGTTTCTCTCCCACGCTTTTAACATAACGTCACGGATTCCGGAAACAGATGGTAGCATAATCCCCATGGATTGCCCTTTATATCGAACAGCGGTTCCTTTAATGAGTCCATGGATTATATTACCGGCTTGTTCTGCCTTATTTTTAGGACGTAAAATAACGACACCACAACCTTCCCCACGGGTGGTTCCATCAGAAGATTTGTCAAAAATTCTGCATATTCCGGACGGGGAAAGCATACCGGTTTTACTGATAGTAATGAATGTGCGGACTGCGTATGCCAGATTTACCCCTGCAACAATTGCCATTTCACACTCTCCTGTCTGCAGGCTTACACAAGCTTGATGTAGTGCTACCAATGATGAGGAACAGGTGGAATCAACTGCATAACTTGGGCCGGAAAATTTAAAAAAATGGGATACACGGTTGGCAATCAACGAATGAGATGATCCTAAACTTTCATGTGGTAAAATTTTTATTATTGGTTTGGATGTTATTTCCATGTTATACTCAAAATTACTCACTCCAATAAAAACCCCAACATCCTTTCCCTCCAGTTCATTAAAGTGGATAGCCCCGTTTTCCATGGCGTTCCATACTTCCTGCAAAATCATTCTCTGTTGTGGGTCCATAGTACCGGCTTCACGGGTATTGATATTGAAAAAAGCGGCATCAAATTTATCTATATCATCGACAATACCGGCCCATTTACTGCAAGTTTTTCCAGGTTTCTGGGGGTCCGGATCATAATAGTCTTCAACCTTCCAGCGTGCAGGTGGTATCTCTCGTATACAATTGATTCCGGCCAATAAATTTTCCCAAAAAGCATCTACATCATCTGCTTGTGGTAAACGGGCAGCCATGCCAATAACAGCAATATCATCTGGTTTTGTTTTATCTGGATTATTTATTTCTTTATAACTAACCGGGGATTCTTGCTGTATGGATTGATTATTCACTGTCCCGGCTTTCTGCATGGGGTTTTTACTATAGTTTGCCAATTCATCCGGGTATTGTTCATAGAGAAAATGACATAATTCCCGGATTGTCGTGAAACGAAATAATTCACTTTGATCAATATCTATCCCGATAATTTCACGTAATAAATTAAACATTGAAATGAAAAATAATGAATCGATTCCATAAACAGATAAAGCAGCATCAGGATCGATTTCCGTCTTTTCATAACCATACTTCTGACAGATTTGGTTTAAAAAGAAATCTTCCAGATTATTTATATTGTTTAACGGTTTCATTGTTTTTTCGGATATGATTTTTGTATCCTGTTGTGTATTACCGGGAAATTGATCTATCCAGAAATATTTTTTATCATAATAGTATAATGGCAAGGGCACAAGCCTTCCGGCAAATTGCTGTTCATACTTATCCCAGTCGAGGATGACGTAGTTTAAATACAACTCTCCCAGAAGCTGCTGAAAACAATTATTATCCCCGTCACTATTTTCTGACAGAGGATCGATAATCGTTAATTGTTCATTGCCATTGATGTTAAAATCCTGTTGTGCAGCAACAAGAATTGCCGGTTGGCAGTGATTTATCCAATCGGTAACATTTTTATATAGAGATATAATATGCAACTGTTTTAATTTATTATCCGCCAAAGACAGTGAATCAACTAAAGAAGTATCTATTAAGCATATCTTTTGATCCAGAACTTTTTTTAACCCGCTATATTCCGTTTCCATAATATTATAACTATCAGTTTCAGGGGAAAGTTGACCGGATATGAAATCACCAATACTGATTAATTTAAGAAGCAACAGGGTAAAAGGAAGCGAGGGTTTATCAGTCAGGATACCAAACGGCTGTTTTATAAGAGAGAAAAGAGTTTTGTAATATGCATAATTATAAAAAAAGTCCTGAAACCCGTCCATCAAGTTTTCCTGACCGGTTTGTTGCAGTAAACTTTTTTTTACTACGGAAACTATTTTCCGGTAATAATAAGTAAAAATTTTAGTGTACTGTCCGCTTTCAAAAAGCTTCCGTCTATCCGGGCTTGACGGATGATGGGCGCAATATAAAAATAAAGAGGGAGGGGTTTGTTTTGAGTAAAAAGGTTCAATATACTCGGCTTCATTTTCAATGTCGGAGGTTTTTTGTTTTTTCATCTGTTTGAAGAAATTTTTTAAATTTGTTTTTTTTATCTGTTTCCGTGGATTGTTAATGTTCAATTCAACCGGGAAAGCGGTGTGCATTTCCGAAGTAATTGCCCTTACTTTTTCCCTGAGAGTTGATAACAATTCAGATTTATTTTTGAACGTAACAAAAGTTCTGTGCTTAAAATGCCCACGTCCTGTATTACAGGTATAACAAATGTTATTTACTGACACCTGATTGTCTGTTTCAATTTTTTCTGCCAACAAAGAAATATTTCTTATCAGGCTGGTCCGGGTTTCCCCCGATAAAGTCAGCAAACCGGATGCTGTACCTTCATTTGTCTGTTCTTCCGGCACCTGTCCGATGATGAGGATAACGTTTGTCCCCCCTATCCCAAATGAGTTTACACTGGCAAGAACAGGACTTTGAGTAGCCCGGAAAGCACATGATTCCAATGGCAAAGCCAGGGCCGTATTTTCCAGGTTTAGAAAACGGTTTAGTGGAGTTGTATGAATGACCGGGGGAATATATCCGTGCTTTAAAGATAAAATGACTTTAATGATAGAAGCGACACCACTGGCAGCATCCAGATTTCCGATATTATTCTTGACAGTACCAAAAAAACAAATAGTTTGTTTATCAATTTTATATTTAGAATAGGCGGATAGAATGGATTGTACTTCCTGGAAGTCTCCGGTAACTGTTGAAGCACCATTCATTTCAATATATTGTAAAGAATCCAGATTGATTGCATTTTTTTCAATTGCCTGAATAAAAAGCCCTGTTTGGCTCACAGGATTGGGACTTAACAGCCCTTTGGTTTTTCCTGCGTAATTGACAACAGATGTTTTTAATACCGCATAAATATAATCTTTATCATCAAGGGCTTTATTTAAAGGTTTGAGCAATAACACCCCGATCCCTTCCCCGGGCAAAAATCCATTTGCATTTCTACTGTAGGCGCAATTTTTATCCGAATCACTCAATACAGCCATCTGTTTTAATGCATTTAATGAGTTTTCCGATAAAAGCAGATGTACTCCCCCACATAACGCCAGCTCACATTCCCCACCGCGAATACTGTTGCAGGCCATATGTATAGCCAGGGAGGATGACGAGCAAGTGGAATCCACTGTCAGGCTGGGGCCTTTGAAATTCATAAAAAAAGAAAAACGATTGGCAATAGAAGCATTGGCATTATCTATAGCCCTGTTTTGTTGATATCCCGCCCTGTCTAATCGTAAAACATACTGGTTATTTGCAGCCCCGACAAAGGTGCCGACGCGTTTACCGTATAATTTGTCACCGCCATATCCCGCATCTTCTAAAGCGTGATATGCTGTTTGAAGAAAAAGCCGTTGACGCGGATCCAGGGCTACGGCTTCTGCCGGGGGGATATTAAAGAAATTTGCATCAAAATACTCAATCTCATCAATATATCCCCCCTGGAATTTTTTACTGAATCGGCTGGATAAGGTTGTGCAATCAATTCCGTTAATCAGATTATCCCAGTAACTTTCTTTGTTTTCAGATTTTGGAAAATGGCAGGCAATACCTATAACCGCTATATCGCGTGTCGTGTTTTGATTCATATATTACTCTATTCCTTTTAAATGATTTCCAGGTAAAAAGTTACATCCTTAAGATTATCCAGATAATCCTTTTTTCCGGTAAAATATAAATTGGTTGTTTGAGTTTTTAAAAATGATTTCAAATACCCCAAAGCCAATATATCCTGACTGTTAAAATAACCCGTATCCGGGATACTGATTCCTTCAATTCCCTGTGTAAGGACTTTTCTTTCCAATTCTTTAAAAAGCATTTGTATTTCCCCAGGATTTAATCTATCCACAAATACATTATAAATAACAGCTACTCTACGATTGAAATTCTTATTTTTAAATTCTAACTTGCTATAGTTTATTAATCCCTCAATAATGCCATCTTTTAAAGCCACCAGAGTATCATTGTATTTACTATACATTAATCTTTTACTGAATGCAGCCTGATCCGGTATTTCATATATCTCGCATGTATCGACACTCTTTCTAATCAGATTGATACATAGAGTAATATCCTCCGGCTTAATGGACTTGACTTCAAATCTCTTTTTATTCAGTGGTTGAAATACTTCCGGATCCTCAGGAACTTTATATAGGGCTCCAAATGATTTAATTAGCTGACATGCCAGTTTATTTTGTTTCGCAATCAGCTGTTCAATTTCATTATTTCGTATTCCATTGGCCGCAAAACCATAGCACAGATCATATTCCCTGCCCAGTAGCTCTTTTATACAGTGATTTTTAATTTTAATATAAGGGAAATATGCAGAATATTCAGGATTTGTTGTAGCCAGTGTATTGAAAAGAGCTTTGTACTTTTTACCGGACACCATTACTTCTTTTTCAATAGATAAAATAAAGCTTACTAATTCCTTACCTGAATAAGCTCCTAATGTCAGTTTTTTAATCGTCATTGGTGAGGTAATTAAATATTCAAGATACTCCGGTGTGAAATTAACATAATTTTTATGTTCATATTTCCACGATTGATGGATTAATGCAGATAATTCTTTGAAGTTATTATCGAAAGGTTGAATAGTGACCTTACCTGCCATTTTGTTCAGCACTCCTTTGTTACTATAAATTTTAAAATGCCTGTATGAATGTACTGCAAAAACAATATTGAAGTCCACCTTATTCCAATAATTGTGCTTCAACATAGTTAAAGCACAATTGTTATTTTTATAAAGTGCCATTGTATACTATATATAGCGTGGTGTTCTCCATAAGACCGCTATATACAGGGGCATTTTTTTGAGAGTTTGCTTTTTGCAGGAAACTCTTATATATATATTTACAATATAAACAAAGGCTTTTCAATTGAATTGAATATAAATTTTCAGTTTCTTGACATAAAATAAAGGAAAAAGTACTATACTATAAATAGATCCGAATAAAAAAAATGCATACACAATGTACATTAATTTATAAGAAAATCAGTAATCAACTTAATAAAAAAATTATTCCTCCATTAAGTTTGGCAGTTGTTGACCAAAATGACCTGAAAAATTTTATACTCAATCCCCGGGAAGAAAAATGCTTAAGTCCCCGGGCGAGTAAAAAACGGATTATTGATTTCAAATTAGGAAGAGCTGCTGCCCGCAAAGCATTAAATGCCTTACAAATTAATGATGCAGTTATCCTTAAGGGAAAAAACCGGGAACCGGTATGGCCTCCAGGTGTTACTGGTTCAATTACTCATAAAAATGGAATCGGGATCGCTGTTGTGGCATCCCGGACTATGGGATATAAAATATCAGGATTAGGAATCGATCTGGAAATCATAGTATCAAAATACCGGCAAGAAAACTTTCCACTGTATACCTCCGGTGAAGAATTAAAATGGATAAATGAGGCTGATAGTTTAAAGCGATTTATCATGTTGTGTTCTGCAAAAGAAGCAGTTTTTAAATTGATCAATTCATTATATAATTTATCGTTTAGATTCAAAGAAGTAAAATTACTATGGCATGCAGGGGATAGCGCATTTCACTACGAAATTAAACAAAAACAACTTACCAGAATCTTTCACGGATTAATCTATTGTTTTGAGTGTGATAAATATGTTTTTTCAATTTGTTATAAAAGCTAAACTGCTTTTGAGAATCTTATTGAAATAACACGGTTTTATTTTAATAGGGCATCTTCAAGGTCCAACAGCTTGATCAGCTTTTCAACCTGGGGTTCTATTTTACCTTCCATTAGATTATCAAACATATCTTTGTTATAATCATAAGCTTCATTACTTAAAATCCCCTGGGAATAATCTTTGGATATCTGTTGTATCTCATGTATTCCAAAAGACCGCTTTTTTGCTAAAAGTCCAAACAGCAGCACCATGGGACAGCCAGAGGTGATATACTGGTCATTGGATACAGCGCTGGTCGGATTTTCCCATCCATACTCTTTTTCCAGGGTTGTTTTTATTTCATCAATATTATAATCCAGGTATAAAAATGGAAACATCAGCCGTACATCAGAAGAGAATCGGAATGAGGTATCGATTACTTGCTTCACAATGGGATCGTTTTGATAACGCTGGGTTGTTTGCAATTTCTTATAATTCCCCATTAATACCTTTTTTGATACCATATCAAAAATCTTAGCTTCACGAAGCGTTTTTGGAATATTTCCCTGATTTACCTGCATCGGGGTTGCCCCGTAAAAAACAAAGGGAATTTTATGTTTTTCTGCAAAATTCATTCCCAGCGCCATAAAATAACGGCCACAGAGAAAACATAAGGGATTGGAGTCAATTTCTTTTACTTTATCTTCTAAAATGAGAAAATTATAATATTTTAGAAAATACTTTTGCGGCGGTTGATAGATAAAAAGATCCATATCCAGCTGTTTTGCCGTTTTCTTAGCAACATCAGCAATTGATTTCTTTTCATCTGAACCAGATGGAGTAAATAAGCTCATACTCCCGTTATTGCCGGTTTCATCCATAAGCAGATTGGGAGGGATACCGTTATCTACGGTAAAAAGACATACTCTACCACCTTTGGCTTGTTTTAGCTTATGGGCAAGATATGTACTGTCTTTTCCTCCACTGAATAAGACAAGGTAGTCATATCCGGATTCTTCATTATATCCTTCTTCTAATACCGAATAAAACGCTTTTTCCAAACTTTCTTTTGTATCGGCCAATTTTACCTCCTTATTTCATTCATAAATTATTCTTACCTGGAATAAATATTCCAAAAAGACTCGTAATTATTTAAATAATACTTGATAAGATTCTAATCTATAATATCAAGAAACTATCCATTTCTTTTGATTTTTATTTCTAAATTAGTAATATATCATATTTCACTTATTATTTCAATACCATTTGTTTAAAATTTTATCTTTTAAAATATAATAAAAGGTAATGTATGAGTCTATTCAGAAAGACAAAAATACCAGAAAGAAAATGGATTGATAACTGCTAAACAGAGAACATTTTTTGAATAAATTCTTTTAACATATTTTGATGGGTATTGGGGATATTGATAAATTCGATCCCATTATCATATCCTTTCTGTCCCCTTATCTCAAAAGTCTGAGTCCATATCACCTTTCCTACAGCTTCAAATGGTGTATCAAATCCCCTTAATCGAATACGCATATTTAGAATATCTCCTATTTTAAGAGGTGAAAAGGAGATTAAACAGATACCTCCCTGGCTTATATCCTTTGTTTTGGAAGCCGCCGTTTCCTGATTTTCAGTAGTATTCACCGTGTACTCGATGTCACAGGCAAGACTTAATCGTGGAAATACTCTTTTTTCCTCCATAATATTACTTCTCCTCATCATATACTTACGTATCTCTGGTTAACATCGTTGGCTACGCAACCCGCAATTACACCACATCCAGGAAGGTTCAGGCCAACGCACGTGTTACAGCCTGGAAATCCTGAAATTTTAACGAGATTTTCACCCTTCGTAACAAAAGGCAGTAAAGAATTTCAGAAAACAAAAAAAGCTCGTGATAAGTATACAGAATTTATAATCCAGAATCAAGAATAAAATGACATGCTTGTGTCCTTTACACCCGGTTTTATTCATTTTTCAATATACTTCCGTATCCTTTCTCTGTCTTTTTTTTCGATATGCCAGAATTCCAGACCATTTTCATACCGGTTAATTTCCACCTTAGATGTCCACTTCACTTTCCCTATGGCTTTTATTTTCATATTTTCTTCAAGAGAAAATTCAAGCTTTATAAAACTTCCCGTTTCCGGGCGGGAAGTTACTCGAAAGGTTCCACTTATATATCCCCTGTCATTACAGGAAGTAGGGGGATTAAACTGATGAGATTTCACACCGGTATTGGTTATATTTGTGTTACTATGGGTGAAAATCTTGGTATTATTCCAAGATTTTCAACCCGTAACACTTGCGTTGGCCGGATCCTTTCTGGATCTGA
>JAFGQK010000189.1 GCA_016935735.1 Spirochaetales bacterium
TACATCAGATCCAGGAAGGATCCGGCCAACGCAAGTGTTACGGGTTGAAAATCTTGGTATTATTCCAAGATTTTCGCCTATAGTAACCTATAGTAACACAGAGTGAAATCACAATACTGCCCAGCCTTCTCAGGCATGCCACTACATCAAAGAATTCGATACATTCGATTTTTTGCCCATCATCCCTTAACAATATATTCCAGGGATGATAATCCCAGTGAATTACTGAAGGCTGTCCAAACCGGATTCCGGCAAGCCGTTCCCCCAGCCAATCGAAGACAGGATCGAAACCGTGGTCCCGGAAACAATGAAAACGTTCCTGCCATTGTGAAAGTGTGTGTTTCATGACAACTGCCGTGTTATTAACCTGCGAATCAGAGGCAAAAGACCTCCACTCGAGTCGGTGAAGGCGGGCAAATATCCGGCAGAAAAGAGTCAAAAGCTCCTTTTGCCCTGTGCCGGTAGATTCACCAATGACATCTCCCATCGGGCGGCCGTTGATTTTTTCCATAATGACAAATGGTCTGCCGAGAAGATCATTTTCCGATTCCAGCCAGAACACCTGTGGTACCGGGAATCCGGCCTTATAGAGTTGTTTCATAGCCCCAAACTCTCCGGCAGCTTTTTATATTGCATTATCTCCGGGATAGATTCTTAAAATTAATTCTTCACGCTTTTCTTCGGTACCTTCCCGGCATTCAAGGATAAAAGAGTAAACATCAGTCTCCCACCCGTCACTCATCCTGGTAAGACCAGCGATACATATGTTTTTTTTCGCCGGAAACTTTTGTTTAAAAAAACTCAACAATCCGTTTTTAATCCGGTTCTCTTCATGGCACATACATGTTCTCCTATCGCCTGGATTTTTTATACAATGGTGCCTTTCCCTATAATTAATATATATAGAAAGATATGTATAAAATCCAGGTGTTTTCTTATTTACAACCTTTCTTTTTATATGTTATTTTGACTTAAAATCTTGTTAAAATAAAAAGATTATTAAAATAACAAAGTTATTTTGCGCAAAATAATAAAACGTTGGCCGCCGGGTTAATGAGACCAGCATAATTAAGAAAACCTGGATAGCCTGTTAATTGGGTTGTAGGCTTAAGCCTTCGTTATGCTATCTATAATAGGAATAATAAAGAAAATTATATTTTATTGGGTATCTGTTCATGAGTATATTTTCAAAAGACGAATACGAAAAATTAAAGGGAGGAGATCATGATGTATTCAACAGGTATTACAGTGCATATAAAGAAGTTGTGTATAATTATTTACTCATAAAAACCAGTGGCGATGAAGACAGGGCAGGTGAACTCTTTTGTGAAGTGAATTGTGCTGTGTATCGTTCCATTAAAAATTTAAAAAAGAATGATAATTTGCTTGGCTGGGTGATAAAGATAGCACATCGAAAATATTGTAATTATATTAGAAAAGCAGTAAAAGAACAAAAATTAATAAAAAATCTTATAAATGATCTTATGGTGAAAATTAAAGAAAGGGAGAGTATCCCTCATAATGAAACAAAGATAACCATTTTTACTACTGCCTGTGAGAACATGAAAGAAAAATATAAAAACATAATAGATTTGAAATATGTGAAAGGGAAATCCATAAAAGAACTCGCACAGATATTAGAGATATCCGAGAGTGCTGTTGGGGGATTATTATTCCGGGCTAAAGAAAATCTGAAAAAAGAGGTTCAGAAACTCATTAAATATTTTAACGAGGAATAAAAGGAATGAAAAAATGGATTAAAAACATATCCGATAAAGAAATTGAGTTTATTCTCCGGCATCCCCATGAGTGGAAAAAAGTCCCCGGGAAATTAGATGATAAAGCACAGGATATGATTCGGAAGCTACGTGAAAAGGAAGAAAGACAACCCCCTCTCTTTTCACGGCATACTATTCCTGCATTTGCCGGTATTTTCACCTTTATTGTTTTTCTTGCTATTTTCTTTATTAATATAAAACAAATAGTTCCATGGTTTCAGCAGGAAACAGACAAAGAGCATGTCCGCCCGTATATGCTCTATTTTACCGATACCATTACTCGTACAAGGGGGAATGAACGGAAACCACTTACCTTAAAGGATACTCTTGAACAGGGGGACAAAATACGAACCGGTGATAATTCCAGTTGTCACATTCAATTAGGTGATTATTCCCTGGTAAGATTGGAAGGAAACACAGAATGTGCAATTTCCCGGGTACAACCAGAGAAAACAGAGCTTGAATTATTTATTGGAAAAATCTTTGTTCATGTGGAAAAATTACCCCATGATTCTTATATGGCTATTGTTATCCATGATATATCAATCACTGTCATGGGCACCCGGTTCATTGTTGACCGGTCATCTGATGGAACTACTATGGTTTGTGTATATCAGGGAACCGTCCAGGTAGAATATCCTTTTAAAGGGAAACAAAAAAAAGAAATGATGACACAGGGAAAAAGTATATCAATAAACGGTAATACCATTGTAAAAGAAACTTCATGTAAAACTGGAAAAAATGATTTTCAATACTTTCAAATAAAAAGTGAGAAAGATAGGAATTCTCTTGCACAAGTAAACTTCTCTATTACCCCTGGATCTACCCTCCTTACAATAGATAATAACGATCCAATACCTGTGGATAAGAAAGCGGGTTTTACTCTTGAGCCGGGAAAACATGGAATAACAGTTACAAAAGAAGGGTATACACCATATACCTTTTATGTCGATCTGGAACAGGGGGAGGAATATGCAACAGAAATAAACCTCAAGCAGGAGAAAACAGAAGAAAAGACACCGGAGAAAGAATCGTCATTAAAAAACTGGACATGGAGAACTATTTATACATACACAAACAAGGATAATTCCGGGTATAACAATATATCCGGATTTACACATAACAAGGATTATGCTGTTGCTTATACTCAGACGTCTATTATTTGCATAAACAAAAAAGGAATGGTTGTATGGGATAAAACCTATGGAGTACATGTTAATATTCTTTTTCAATCACTCCCGCGCCTTTTAGATAAAAGGATTTTTTTATCATCATTAAATAATCAGATACTTGTGCTGGATAGTGAAACGGGAGAAGAACTGGAACGAATACATACCCGGTCGAGTATTATTTACAATTATACAATGAGCCGGGATCAAAACCTGGTCTACATCCCTTTTTCAGATGGATTGTATACCTGTTCCCTCCAGGAGAACATCCTGGATTCAAAGCCTTTGTTCTTATTCAACAGTCCCACGATTCCGGTTTTAACACAAAACAGAATCATTGTCAGTTCGTTTCTTTCAAAGGAAGTTGCCTGTTTTAATAAAAACGGGAACCACCTGTGGACCTTTATGCGGGATAGAAGAGGATACTCATCCCCCCTCATAATAAATGAAAACATTTTTATTGGGGATAAGGATGGTGTTGTGTATTCTCTTTCACCGGAGGGTGTTGTACAGAAGAGGTTAACATTACAGCGGGGAATCACATCCGGTCTTGCAGGAAATAACACAAGCCTTCTCTGTCTTTCCGATAATGGTCTTCTTTATAACATCAGGAGTGATGATCTTGAGGTAAAAGCTTCATTTCTCATAGACCATACACCGGATATCCCTCTTTATATTTTCAAAGCCCCCCTGGTAAAAGGAAACCGGGCACTCATTGGAACAGAAAAAGGAAGTATCATCATCATAGATATTGAAGAGAATACGATTGAAAAAGAACTTGCAGTATCATCATTCCCGGTGAGTTGTACCATACACTCCTTTGGGGACCATTATCTTATTGGAACAAAAAGCGGGGAGATCATTTTATTGGAGAATAACTGAACAGTTCAATAGAGTGCCGGACATGAATAGTGTTTTGACCAGGATATTTTAACTTTCCTGGATAATTATGGGAGTTAAGATAACGACCTCTTGTTGTCAAAACACTTAAGCTTTGACCATTATACTGGAATGATAGACATGGTTATTATTGTAATAATTGATAATCAAGTGGTCAAAGCAATA
>JAFGQK010000190.1 GCA_016935735.1 Spirochaetales bacterium
AAAAAAAAAATTTTTTACTGTTTCAGGCAGGTGTGAAACGCAGGCTTTTTAGACAGCCCCCACAATTGTGTCCTTTCGGTGAGCCTGTGTAAACCAGGGTTAATGAGTCTGGACGGCCTGTCCGGACAGGTTCCGCATCCAGCGAGGGCAGTTGTTTTACCTCATTATAAATAGCTTCTTTCCATTCCCATACTTCAAGCATAGCCCTGGATTCTTTATTTAATTCCTTTTAATATAATAAAATAAAAATACTCCAAAGCCAATTGCAAAAAATCTATAATTATTATTGGATTCTTGCAATTGGATAATACAATATTGTATATAAAAACTAAACTATAGGAGGATAGCGACACCCCTGGCAGATTCAGACTTACTGTAGAAGATGTGGTGAAAAGGGATATGCTCGCTGCTTCCTTTGCATATACAAACAGGATTCCCCTGGTTATGGTGCTTTCTGGCGGGTATTCCGGGGAATATACAGTATGCACATTATATGGCAATAAAGGAAATCATTTCCCTCTATTACCCTGAAAGAAAGTGAACAGATTATATTTAAACACTCCAATCCTCGATACATAAATTATCTATTCTTTGAAATTCTTTTATATTATTTGTAACAAAGATGAGATTTTTTGATACTGCTTGAGCTGCCAATAACAAATCTATAGGTCCAATAATGTTTCCTTTTTTTCTAAGTTTTGTTTTTATTTTACCATACACAATCGCATCTTTATCATCAAATTGAAGTAAATCAAAAATGGCTAAAAATTCGAGGAGAGCTATTCTATTCTTTTCCGGATAATTGCTGTTTGAGACACCAAATTCCAATTCTGCGACAGAAAGAGTTGAAATAAATATTTTTTTTTCCAGGTTATTATGTATTCTTTTAAGTAGACTATCATGTTTCCTTTTAATCGTATATATACAAATATTCGTATCAAGTAAATACATTACAACGATTCCCTGATCTCTTCTTTTCCCTGATCTCTTCCTTCTTTCATAAAGTCATCTGAAAAAGAATTTAAACCATGTAGAAAAACTTTCCATAATTTTTCATGAGGAACCAGAATTACCGCATCTCCATGTTTTTGTATAAAAACATCATTACCGGAAAACTGGAATTCCTTTGGAAGCCGGATAGCCTGACTTCTTCCATTCTTAAATATCCTTGCTGTCTGCATATTATCCTCCCTGCAATTAATATATACCATGATATATATCATGTCAAGGGGATATTTCGTATTTTTTTATTTCTTTCCTGCCACACCCTACAGTCCCAGAATGGCTTTTGCAACAAAGAAATAAATGGTAAGACCGGAAAGGTCAATAATCGTTGCCATAAGAGGACCTGCCATTACCGTGGGATCCGCACCGAGTTTTTTTAAAAGCAAAGGTGCTATAGCACCCACAAGGGTAGCCACAATAATGATAAGCCACAGGGCTATACCCACTGCTATGGCAGGGAGCCAGGCAATAAAAGGGGGAAGAAAAACAGAACGGATGATAATTAAAAGCCCCATAAAAAATCCGATTAATGCACTGACAAGCAGTTCCCTGGCAATTACCCGCCAGAAATCATAGAGATGGATTTCTCCGGTGGCAAGACCCCGGATCATTAAGGTAGAGGATTGTGTGCCGGAATTTCCTCCCGTACCGGTAATTGTGGGAATAAAAAGGGTAAGAACCGTGGCTGTCGTCATAAGGCTGGTAAAATGATCCAGGACATTTGTGGTAAAGGTTGCAGCGATAAGCAGAATGGTAATCCAGGGGATTCTTTTTTTCACCAGATTCCATATGGAACTCTCAAGATAGCGTTCCGTACTGCCCCCCATGGCTCCCATTTTGTAGATATCCTCTGTCTGTTCCTGCCGGATAACATCGATAATATCATCAAAAGTGACAATGCCCATAAGTCTGTTGCGGTCATCCACAACAGGCAGGGCAAGATAGTCATAGGTTTCGAGTATTTTCGCCACTTCTTCCTGGTCCGTATCTGCTTTTACGGAAATAACATTCCTTTCCATCATAGTACCGATTACCTCATCATCCCTGCCAATAAGGAGTTCTTTTAAAGAAACAACACCAATAAGCCGTTTCAACTGGTCGATGACATAGATTGTATAAACGGTTTCGACATCCCTGGCATGCTGCCGCACCCAGTTCAATGCCTGGGCCACTGTTAATGAAGAGCGTATTGCAAGGTAACGCGGGGTCATGAGTCCGGCTGCATCATCTTCATCAAACTTCAATAAAAACCGTGTTTCCTCCCGGGCTTCGGTACTCAAGTTATTCCAGACAGCTTCCCGTACTTCGGGAGAAATGGATTGAATGAAGTCCGTCAGATCATCCGGCTCCATTTCTTCGAGAAGCACTTTTGCATGTTCAAGGGAAAGGACCTGGATAAGTTCTTCCTGCTGGGAGGGGGAAAGGGAGGTGACCAGATCCACTTTGTTCTCTATGGTAAGAAGAGAAAGAATTTTGACAGTCTCTTCCTGTTCGAGACTGTCCCATACTTCAATAAGATCATTAAGCGGTAATGCGGTAATGGCTTTTTTCAGTTCTTCTTGAGTAAGGGTACCCAGATATTCCCGAATACTATCAACTATTTTGCTCATATCGTTCCTCCGGCTTCTGAAGTTCCGTATTCCATGCACCCACAAGAATGATTTCCCGTTCCAGTTCCAGACCCAGTTCCATTTTTACCTTTTTTTCCAGGAACATGATGATGTGCATCACATCCAGGGCACGTGCATTACCCTGGTTCACGATAATATTTCCATGTTCCGGTGATACCCGGGCATCGCCAATACAATATCCTTTCAGACCAAGTGAGTCTATGATCCGGCCTGTTGTTTTCCCGAATTTTTTGTTATTTTTAAATACACTCCCGGCACAGGGAAAAAGGAAATGGCCCTTTCTTTCCCTGTCCAGTCTGTATTCATCCATTTTTTCCCTGATTTCCGGTTTCTTCCCCTGTTTCAGGATAAATGTCGCAGAGAGGATGATATCCCCTGTTTTTTGAAACGGTGATTTTTTATAAGAAAAATCCTTTTTTCTAAGCGAAATTATATTCTCATTGCCGTTTTTATCCAGGATAGCGGCAGATTCAACCACAAAGGCGATTTCCATACCATAGCACCGGGCATTCATATAGAGGGCGCCGCCCACACTTCCCGGCATTGAATAGAGAAACTCAAGTCCGGTCAAACCGGCAGTTATTGCCGCTTCTGATACACGGGATACAAAGGCACCGGCACCGGCTGTTATTTTCGTATCTGCTGTCATTATCCGGGAAAATGCAGACAAATCAATGACAATTCCCCGGATACCTTCATCTGCCACAAGTATGTTTGCCCCCTGCCCGAGAAGAAAAAAAGGGATGCCGTTATTCCTGCAAAAGGAGACAAGGGTTTTCAGCGATTGTACCGTAGAAGGGGTAACAAACACATCCGCAGGCCCCCCGATACGGAAGGTGGTATGATTTTTCATGGGTTCATCAAAAAGAACATTGTCCTGTATATTGATTTTTTTTAGTATTTCACGTAAAGTATGCATAACACTATACTACACATTTTACCTGGTTTTTCACAGGGGAAATAAATTGATTTTTTTGTAAAATGGAAAGATTTTTACACCAGGTAGATATATAAGCATGACGGAGGTATTATTGTGGCATTAAGAATGTTTAACACTCTTGGAAGGGAGATCAAGGAAATTGTCCCGTTAGAAAAAGGAAGAATAAAAATGTACGTTTGTGGTCCGACCGTGTACCGGTATGCCCATATCGGAAATTTACGGACATATCTTATGGAGGATATTCTTAGAAGAGTACTGGAAATGGATGGATATGAAGTAACCTATGTCATGAATATAACGGATGTGGGCCATCTTTCCGATGATGCGGATGAGGGTGAGGACAAAATGCTCAAAGGAGCCCGGGAGCAGGGATTGAGTGTCCGGGAGATCGCGGAGTTCTATGCAAAGATCTTTTTCGAAGACCTGGAAGCCCTGAATATTATAAAGCCGACAATAACCTGCAAGGCAACAGAGCATATACAGGACATGATAGACCTTATAAAGCGGATAGAGGAAAACGGCTATACGTATTTTTCCGGCGGCAACCTCTATTTTGATATTTCAAAGTTCCCTGATTACGGGAAGCTTGCCCTGCTCGATCTTTCCGAATTAAAGGCAGGGAGCAGAATCGCGATCGATGAAAATAAAAAGAATCCCCATGATTTTGTTCTCTGGTTTACCAGGTCAAAGTTTGAACATCAAACCATGCTGTGGGATTCTCCCTGGGGAAAGGGATATCCCGGCTGGCATATAGAATGTTCCGCCATGTCCATGAAGTATCTTGGAGAACAGTTTGATATACACTGCGGCGGGATCGATCTTATCCCGGTACATCACACCAATGAAATCGCCCAGTCAGAAGCTGCAACAGGGAAAAAATGGGTAAAGTACTGGATACATGGGGAATTCCTGAATACGCCGAAAGGGAAGATGTCCAAATCCGAAGGAAATTTTCATACCCTGAAAGACCTTATGGAAAAGGGATATGAGCCGCTTGATTACCGGTATTTCTGTCTTCTGGGACATTACAGGAGTCAACTTCAGTTCAGTCTTGAATCACTGGATTCTGCAAGAAATGCAAGAAAAAACCTCTGTTTAAGAATTGCACTGCTTAAACAGGAGGAGGGAAATAATTCCGGTACAGGGGATGTTGAAGAAGTGGACTATTACAGGTTATTCAAATCTCATGCATACGATGATCTCAATATGCCCCAATGTCTGTCTGATTTATGGAACCTGGTGAAAGACACAACACTCTCTTCTTCTTTAAAATTAAAAGTAATCGGTAAAATGGACACTGTCCTGGGTCTGAATCTTGAGAAAGCAGAAATCGATACGGATATTGATGATGAAATTAAAGCATCGATTGAAAGACGCGAACAGGCCCGGAAAAACAGGGATTTTACCCTGGCAGACAGCATCCGGGATGAGTTAAAGCAATTGGGGATTATTCTTGAAGACACACCGGACGGGGTCAGGTGGAGAAAAATTTAAGAAAATCATGTAACTTTAACAATTATTGTATTGTTTTTAACTATGTATTCGAATAAGGATGTGAAAAATTCATTTGATACGGTCTATGAAATGCTTTATCCCATGGTATTCCGGATAGCATATAGAATTGTCGGTGATCCCGGTATAGCTGAAGATGTGAGTCAGGAAGCATTTATCAAATATTTTCAGCGGGAGGAACCGCTTCCTGATATAGATCAGACAAAATATTGGCTTATACGGGTGGTAAAGAATCTCTCGTTTAATCATGAAAAGAAAAAAACGAGAGAAAGGAAGATGTTTTCCCGGCTCAAGGAAGAGAGTCCGAAATTTTCAGAATCTGGAGATAAGGAGGTTCTCCGGGAGGAAACAAAGAATATTGTAAAGGAAGCACTTCTTGAGCTTCCCTATAATCTGCGAGTAGTGCTTGTCCTTAAAGAGTATGGACAGATGAATTATAAAGAAATAGGTGCTGCGCTTGGGATATCAGAAGGAAATGTAAAAGTAAGAGTTTTTAGGGGAAGAGAAAAATTGGCAAAACTACTTGAGGGGAGGTTGTAATTATGTGCCCTGAACATGAAATTCTATCTGCATTCTATGACGGGGAAATTCCTTTTCCCTGGAATGAACAGATCAAAAGACATCTGGCATCGTGCAAAGAATGCTCACAAAAGCTGGAAACCTACAAAACCATACAAACCCGCCTGTTACAGGATTCCGAACCTGATTTCACCCCTTCCATGCAGAGGGTGCGGAATAGAATTTCACTTATCAAGCACAATATCCGGCATAGAAAAACACCTTTTTACAGGAAAAAGATATCCCTTCCCGTTCCTTTTGTTACGGTAGCTGCTGCAGTACTTGTTCTTATCGGGTCGCTTTTTGTATTTACCATGATGAAAACCGGTTCAAGTTCTGTGAATATAGTAACCTATAAGGAAGACGGGACCAGGACCGAGGTGAAGATTACGGCAAAGAATGTAAAAGAGATCGAAACTCTTCTGAACGCACTTGAATACAATAGTACACCGAACGAAGTAATTATAAAGCTCCCGGAAGGGTCAAACGAATTCCGGGTAGGAGAACCGAAATTAATCCGTGTTATGAATTATAAAAGGAACGGTCAATAGTGATACAAAAGAACAATCACCTTTATATTACCATTTTTCTCATTACTTTACTTGTTCCTGTGGTCTTTGCCGAAGAATTGGAATTGGATGATGAGACAATAAAGCACCTTAACAATGTCTTACAGGTGGATTTCAATGTAAAATTGATTCAACCCGGGGAGATTAGTATATGGAATACAAAGAAAGTCAAATATACAATACCGGGTTACACAGTGATTTTAAAAATGGAAGGCACCAATATCAAATTCAAAGGACATTTCACCCCTTATTTAAAGAAAGAAAACCTTCTTCTTATTGCACAGGGTCAGGTGTGGCTGTCCGATCCTGCAAAAAAGAGTCTGACATATTTTACCTTTGTAAAATCCATTTCCCTTTCATTCGGAGAAAAGGTTATTTTCCTTCCACTTGGTATTGCTGAAACCTATGAAAAAGGGAAAACATATAATATTGAAATTGAAATTCAAATTTCCCCCTATAGCCCGAAAGAAGAGGAGACGGGGAATCAATAAATGGAAGAAAAAAAAGTATATAAAAGCAGATTCTTCTCATACATGAAGAAAATAATACCTTTTTCAGTTTTTATTCTATTAACCGGGATCCTTATAATTACTTCCAATTTTTCCGGGAGATCTCCGCAGGTGGATTCCATTACTCCGAAGGTTGGTGCGCCGGGAAGTGAACTTATTATTAAAGGCAAATACTTTGGCAGGGAACGGAAAGGGGGCAAGGTGAGTATTTCCGGCGTTTGCCCGGCTACAGGTTCATACAAGGAATGGACAGACAATACAATTCGCCTTGTTATTCCCGAAGATATCAATTCCGGTCTTCTTAAAGTGATAACCCGGAACGGGGAAAGCAGTAAAATAGTCCTTTTTGCAAATAAAAAGGAGATTCCTGTCCCCCTTCTCGGTCCCCTGAAACCGGGTGAAGCATATATCTCCTCCATTAAACCGAATAAAGGCCCGGTCGGAACACTTATTACGATTAATGGGATGAATTTCCAGTCCGAGAGGAATGATTCAAAGGTTTACTTTGCCTGGATATCCGGGGATATAAATCAAAATCATAAAGAAAACATATATACCACTTCCATTCCTGCTGCATTCTCTGACTATGATTATGAGTTCTGGAGTGAATACCAGGTAAAGGTAAGGGTACCGGATGGGGCATCATCTGGTAATATCTATATTGCTACAGACAAAGGAATCAGTAATGCCGTCTTTTTTGAGGTACAGGAACCTGCAGGTCAAAAGCGGATAAGCAATAAAAAGATTTACCAGGTTTATTACTGGGTAAAAGTAAAGGTTCTGGAGGCACAGCATGAGAATTCGCTTCATTTATGGATTCCCGGTATTATGGAAACACCATATCAGCAGGAAGTGACACGTATATCAAGCGAACCAGGGGAACCGGAAGAAAATGTGAATGGAATATTACGTTTTACTTTTAATAATCTTTTACAGGATGAATCCGAACAGGTAAAATTACGGTTTATTTTTAAACGGTACGAAGTCTCAACGAGGATTAATCCGCATAATATAAGGGATTATTATAATTCCGGTGCAGCTTTATATAAAGTCTACACAAGGGCAAACTCCCTCATGCCTGTGTCGGATATTAAAATGATTACACTGGCCCGTGAAATAACTGGAAAAGAAAGAAATCCCTATCTGAATGCCCAGCATATCTATAATTATGTTCTTAATACTCTTACCCCTGTAGATTCAACAGATATTAGTGAAACAGATCTGTTGAATATTATCGGACTTCAGAAACCCCAGGCAGATGCATATATCTATTCCCTTTTATTCTGTACCCTGACCCGGAGTGCCGGTATCCCGGCCCGCCCGGTTGCCGGATACCTTGTCTGTTCCGATCTGTTGAGTCATGAACATTACTGGGCGGAATTTTATATAGAAAACTTTGGATGGGTCCCGGTTGACCCTTATCTTGGAGACGGGAAAAAATACAGTAATTTGAAAATTCCCGGAAATTTCAGATCATATTATTTCGGAAATCTGGATAATAACAGGATTACTTTTACCCGTGGAATCATTAACCTTCAGGGAATAAGTAATGAAGGCAGGACTGTTCGAAAAAGGAGATGTGCGAGTTTTCAGTCTATTTTTGAGGAAAGTTCCGGGGAACTGACAAGCTATAGTACTTACTGGTCTTCTGTCGGGATTATCGGATTTTATTGATGAATTTTTTTATTTTAAAGAATATCCGGATTTATGGAATAAAATAAAGAAATGATAGGCTTTTTCCCCGGGATTTATTCAAAGATAAGATATATTTTTTTCTGGAAAAATCACTTCACATTGACAAATTTATCACTCATACTTATACTATACATAAAGACCTGAAAAGGATTAATTTGAATTAATGTCCAGTCAATTGCAGTTGTCGATTGTTAATTTTAAGCAAGGCTCATATATTATTGTTGAAGGAAAACAGAAAGCCGATAATTTCTATATTATACGTACAGGAAAAATAAAGCTTACAAAAGATGTAGAAATAGTGGAGGAAGAAGGAGGGAATATTCTTTCTCCGGGAGATTTTTTTGGTGTTGTTTCAACTATGTCATCTCACAGTCATATAGAGACAGCTCTTGCCATTTCGGATGTATCCCTTATTTCCGTACACAGGAACCAATATGAGGATCTTATTAAACGGAATACACCTGTTGCAATCAAGATAATTCAGGGCTTTTCCAGGAAAATGCGTTATCTCGATGAAGCTCTGACACGGCTTACATTGAGAAGTACTGCCAGCGAGGATGTTTCGCATCTTTTTAAGGTAGCAGAGTATTATGCAAAACAGAATTTATACAACCAGGCTTATTATGCTTACTACCGGTATCTTCAATACTGCCCTACCGGCTCTAATGTGGATGTTGCAAAAGAACGGATCACTCTTATAAAACCATATGCAAAGGCGGTTTATCTGAACGATAGTGAAAATGCATTTAACAGGGACTACCCCAAGAATACAATGATTTTCAGTGAGAATGAACCGGGGAAAGAGCTTTATATTATACAAAAAGGGAGTGTCAAAATTACTAAAATAGTTAATAATAACGAAGTGATGCTCGCTCTTTTAAAATCAGGAGATATTTTCGGGGAAATGGCTTTACTCGAAAATAAGCCGAGGAGTGCTTCTGCCATTGCTTATGAAGACACCACGCTTCTTGCTGTAAATAAAACGAATTTCCAGATGATGGTAAAAACCCAGCCACAGCTCATTACAAAGCTTACCACGATCCTTGCAGAAAGAATATGGTTTATATATAAACAACTGGCAAACACAGCGGTAAAAGATCCAATCGGGAAAATGTATGATGCTCTCGGTATCCAGCTCGAAAAGAACAGGGTCCGTATTAACCCGGGTGAAAATTATACCTTTGAATTCGGCCCGAATGAACTCCTGAACTTTGTTGGTCTTCCTTTAAAGGAAGGTGAGATGTATTTAAATAAATTATTTTCAAACAAGAAATTACAGGTCGTTGATAATAAAATATTTACCACGGATGTGGATGAAATTACAAAACAGGCTGAATATTTTAAGAAAATGCAGAAAATCGATAAAGCCAGGCGGGATAAATCAAGATTAAGGTGAGAATCTGCATTACGTTCAGGGACAATGAAAAGTATGTCTTTTATATAAACAATAAATAGTTTCTCTCAAGAAAGGAAGTGTATGTCACTAAAACCTGTACAAACAAAAAAAGCACCAGAGGCAATTGGACCTTATTCCCAGGCCATAGAATGCGGAAGTTTTATCTTTACATCAGGACAAATCGCCATTAATCCCGAAACAGGCATGATGGTTGGTGAGACTATTGAAGAACAGACCTACCAGGTATTAAAGAATCTCCTGGAAATTTTAAAAGAATGCGGTGCTACTTTTTATGATGTAGTCGACACGACCATTTTTTGTACAGACTTAAATGATTTTGGAGCCATCAATAAAGTATACAGCGAGATGATGGGAGATCACCGTCCTGCCCGGTCAACTGTGCAGGTTGCATCTCTCCCGAAAAATGCCAAAATCGAGATTAAGATGACTGCATTTGTACAGGAATGATGTAATTTTACCGGACGATGGGATCCAGAATTCCATCAAGATAAAATTTGATAAAAATTTACCATTAGTAGGGGAGGGTAAATTATGAAGAAAAAAGATACAATGTATATAGGAATTATCGGCGGCAGTAGATGCTCCCAGGAAACAGCAAAACTCGCATTTGAAACTGGAGCACTTATTGCACAACAGGGATGGATATTGGTCTGCGGAGGGATGGGAGGTGTTATGGAAGCTGCCTGCGAAGGAGCTGTTTCCTGCAATGGTGTAACCATCGGTATTTTGCCCGGTGGGAGCAGGGAAAAAGCGAATAAATATCTTACCTATAGCATAACCACTGGCCTGGGAGAAGTGAGGAATAGTATTGTGGTAAAATCGAGTGATGCAATTATTGCATTCGAAGGGAGTTATGGAACACTTTCTGAGATAGCTTTTGCCAATATATCCGGGAAACCTGTAATAAGCCTTAATTCCTGGAAGATATACACAGAGCACAGTAAAGGAAATATACTCTTTGTAGGAGAAGCCCAGAGCCCTGCACATGCAATAAAAATGGTGAAAGAGGAATTATTACTTCGATTCTGATGAGAATTCGCTTTTCTTATCCGGTTCCAGGAGCATAAATCCTGTTTCCTTATCGTGAACCCGTATACCACAATCACCGCATAATTCAATAAGGACGATTTCAACGGTTTTCCATACGGTAATACCCGGTCTGATACACCCTGTCACAGAATTTTCTTTCCGTCCTAAGGATGCATGAGAATGGAGTTTCGGCACCCCGCTTTCATCCGGGAATATTGTTCCTGTACCAACAACCTCATGAACCCCGGAAAGCTTGTGTTCCATTGGTTCAGGGGGCATTGTCTTCCCATCCTTTGGCCCGGCTACAACCCGGCTTCCTCCGTCTATCCCGCCTATATAAATACAGAATCCCCGGACAATTCCATGTTCACGGGTAAATTTTTCCAGGCAGCCGGGGAGTACATCCCCATCCTCCAGCCTGATGGTAAATACCCTGCCCATAAATCCCTGTGCATATTTCATATTCCTACTGTAAAGAATTTATCCCTGTTCTGCAATTCATTTTTTCATAAAAAATTCAACGATTTTCTTTTCATGAATATACTTGACATATATGTTTCAATTGATGTATATATTACTTATACCGTAACCGATAATCAGATAGAAGTTTTTAAAAAGTACAGAACCGGATTTTAAATAGAAATGATCGGGATGTGGCCTAGATGGCTAAGGCGCATGGTTTGGGACCATGAGATCGCAGGTTCAAGTCCTGCCATCCCGAATCTGTTTTTATGAACAGATTATGCGTCCATAGCTCAGCTGGATAGAGCAACGGCCTTCTAAGCCGTGGGTCAGAGGTTCGAATCCTCTTGGACGTGATAGAGTTAATTCCTTACAAGATAAGGATTTAACTAAAAAAGTGGATTGAGATATAGTCCAATCTGCGAAATCGGTGTAATCTGTGGTTTCATCTCTTTATTGTGGAAAATCGAAATTCCTGGACAATAAATTAAGCTTTTTCCAGGAATCGGGTATGAAGCAACTTGAAAAAAACGGGTGGAAAATTGTAAAGAAAAAAGATGTTATGAAGGAAAAGGAGAAAGGTGCTGTCCATAATATATAAGTTCTTTCAAGATAAAGTTTTTATTCCACAAAGGAGTATCCGTATGACAATCTTAGTTAATTTTTTCTATTTGCAGTGAATATTGCAGACATGGTCTGGATTCCGCATTATTAATTTTAATAAACCACGGATTGGTTACCTCACCGGAATTTGCCCAGGAAAGATAATCAAAGCTTTTTACGGGAGTATCAGGAATGCGGGTAAAATCATAATGAGTGCTTTTTTCACTTTCATATCCATTCGGTTTTATTGAAGTCGCTATTAAATGAACATCAAAATCTTCCTCTATTTCTGAATCATACCAGGTATCTTCAAGTATGATATATATTTTATAGGTACACCCTGTTGACGGCAGAAATGAAATCCAGTCTGTTTCACTGTTTATGAGTGTATGGGATTCACCCTGGTACTGTATCCAGCCGGTATCCGTAATCGTTTCCATACTGCCGGATACAGGACCATTATCCGGTTCGAAAATATCCGGGGTAAATGTTTTTGTTTCTGTTTGAGCTGTTATTTCATACGATGTCCCGGTATACCCCCATACTTCAAACACCAGTACATTCCCTCCCCAAATAGTAAAAAACGATGTTTCCCTGTCCCTGGTCCTGAAACTGGCTACTACAGTAAAAGTACTTGATGAATATAATGTCATATAATTTTCATTAGAATTATTCAGGGTAAAAACGGAATTTGTATAGTCATAATCAACGCTTACTGAATATATCGTATTTTCATTCAGACCGGATAAAATAAACGTATCTGAAGGTCTCTGCATCAACCTGCTGAAACACCCCGGAAGTGTTGTCCCGAGGGTAATTTCCCGGTTGGAATAATAATCAGGAAACGGATCATCGAATGGCACATGATTAAAACGAAATGAAATATTATAGACACAATTATCATCACGTTCGTATTCCAGATAGATTTTTGCATATCTGGATTCAGTATCTTTTAATTCAAAAAGGATTTCATAATGCAGGCGATTATATTCATCTCTATATCCTTTATAACATTGCAGATAATCGCCATCCCCAATACATGAATTATTATCATAGAGTTGAGCAATTATATAAATATTATACAAATCTTCTAAACGGGGAATGAAATGTAGAGAATAAATACCCGGGCTTTTAAGACCGGATAACTCGAGGTAAAGACTGTTCTCCTCTGCATAATGAAGTTTAAAATTAGCCGAATCACCGGGTTCAAACAGGGTGAATTCCGGTGCATTATTGCCATCATCATTTTCTATTACATCACCGGGAATGAGCTGGTGGCAGGCTGTTAACGCACCTATTACTAATAAAACGAAAATTATTCTCATAATAATACCTTTCAGAAGGAAATAAATTCATTGATTATTGTTTCAAAGGGTGTATCCCCGTATTTTTCCATCATTTCATTAAGATTATTTATGGAAGCGTTTCTGTAAAGTGAATAGAAATTCTCCATTCCATAGGTCTCACACCAGAACTCGACAAACTCACCGCTTAACCGGTAAAGGGGATGAATCAGATTCTGATTCAGGTAATAATCATAATTACTAAAATAATCAAAATACATAAGAGAGAGATATTCACCTATCATTGTTTTTATACCGGAAGACTCGTGAATTGACCTGTCATTTTCAATATACACTGCAATTCCTTCGCTTAGAACAAATAAGTCTTGTTCTCCGAAATATGCATCTATAATGATATGAGCTATTTCGTGTTGCAGGGTGCTTTTCTTTTCTGCCGGCGGAAGATTCAGGAAATCATCGCCCCAGAAGACGGAAAAATAAGAAGCACAGGCAATTCCATAGTAAAATTCGTTAATAAATTCGGGTTCATAAATGATTGATACTGCCCGGGTAAACTCGAGTCCTGTACAGGTAACAACTGCCTCATATGCTCTGTCACCCAGTGTACAGATGTTTTTATACTCTTCTATACCGATATCCTTATTCGTAATAAATACAATACAGTGTTTCCCCTGGATTACATCATACGGTTCCGGGAAAAAGAAAGCAGAACATGAAGAAAATAAAAGAAAAAATAGTATGAATCCTGCTCCATAAAGAAGATATGATTTTTTCTGCATCAAAATCTTACTCCAATACGTAAGAGCGGAGAATGAGTCTGTGCCACGTCAAAGATATTTCGAGTGTAATCCTTTCCTTTTTTCTCTAAAAACATAGAACCGGTAACCCGGTAGTCATATTCCAATCCTATAACGAACATATTTATTGTTATCTGCAGGCCGGTATGAAAAATCGCTTTTATTGAATATCCGCTCAATTTTTCATCGCTTTTATCCGGATATATGATGTTACCGGATAATGGAAAACCTCCCTGGAGTATGATAAAAGAAGCAATCTCCAGGAAATTACCTATATAAAAAGAAAGACCAGCGATTGGGCCGCAATGAAGAAGGTAGTTTTGCAAAACACGAACCTGGTCTGTTCCTATGATCTGCCCGAAATAATAGTAATCCGGGGTAAGTGAAAAACCTGTCAAAAAAGAAAGATATGATGTAAAAGGCAGATACCTCATATAATCCGCATTTATTTCGGCTTTCAATATTCGCATTGCCCCGGGATCAAGAATTGCAGAATTCAGGGTAAAGGTATTGCTTTCAAAATAACGTATACTTACCTGTAATTTATGATAGTTATTTTTGCCGGTTATAAAATTATATTGATACCCCATCTGGTACGAAGGCATTATTGTTGAATACCATAATGAATTGGAAAGAATACCCTCGATAGTAAAAAAATCAAGGGACACAGCCCCCGTCACCATATGAAAGTCAGCATGAAAAGGTTGTGCTCCGCAGATGGAACAAAGACATAAACCTAATGCAATGATAATAATCAATTTCATTTTTTATTATATACCCCTGAAATCAGTTAAATTATATAGTTAAAGGAGATCAATTATACAGTTATAAAAATTCCCCCCGACGCTGTTATACAATTTTGTTGAATATAAACTTATTTTTGTATCCTTTTTCCTTTTAATAATAGCATACAATGGCTAAAAAATCCATCCATTGCATCACAATTCATTAAATAAATTTCAGCTTCTCGGATTACTTAAGGTATTCAAACCCCGCATGTATGCGGATGGATTGTACGCGGGATTACTCGGATTATTTTTCTACATAATTTGGTCTGTAATTCAGATCTGCTGGTTCTTATTCATTTTCTTTTTCTCAATAGGAATAAGAAGTGAACAGTAATGCGGTTTACAGCTTTCATCTTGCAAACAAATAATTCATCTTAATCCATCCCGGAACCCTGTGGGCTGATTGTTGTTTCTTTGGTTTCTTTCACTTCAAGAATCGATTCTCCGGCCTTCACTTCATTACGCCAGCTTTCATCAAAAACAGCGGAAAGTAATTCTTTCCTTTCAGCTTCATTCATGAATCGCGGCCGGGCATAATCTTCCAGCATCGTGGTATACAATACAGTACTTATATGTTTCCCATTATAAAATACATGCTTGTCAATAAACCCCTGGCGTGTACCTGTACTCCACATCTGGTCAAAGAAAAAGTTCCCAAGTCCATGATGGATGAATGAGCCATAATGAAAATCAAATGCCTGTGGCTGGTGAGCGTGACTTCCCTGCACAATCACCGCACCTGCTTTTGCAAGAGCACGGAAATCTTTTACCTGTGTCCCGGGTGGTTTATAATTGTATATCTCACCATCCTGAACACAGACAACCGGGAGCCAGCCTTCTCTTCTAAACCTTCTTATGGTATCAAATAATTCAGGCCAGTCATTTTTTTTCACCGACCCGGGGGTGTATTCTCCTGCAAACTGGCGTGAAGGGGCATCCAGATATGCAAAAAAAACGAGTTTATTCGGACCATGGACAATTTGTGCCGGAGTTTTTGCTTCATGAATTGTCTTCCCTCCGCCAATACAATACCAGCCTTTCTTTTTGTACATATCAAGGGTTCGTAAAAAAGCCTCTTCCCCATAATCAAAGAGGTGGTTGCCGGTAAGTTCGACGATATTAACGTTAATAAACTCCAGGAGCTCGATATAGTTATCGTGGGAAGCAAAAAGAAGGGTATCCCCCCGGACTGGCTTTGCTTTATAATCAGGGATAAATGACACCTCGTTACTGACATGAACGAAATCTGTATCTTTAAAAATACCTTTAATATCCTTTGCAGGCCAGGTTATTCCGTTCTGTTCCATAACCCATGCTGTCTGCCGGGTTAATGCCGTAACACCTGTCATGATGACAACAGTCATCTTCCGCTCATCCCTGTTTGAAAACGGTACAGGAAATGCTTCCTTTATAATGGAAAGCCCCCTTTTGTCCCCCCTGGCATTTATATGTACTGACAGGGGATAGTTCCGCATATCCGTATCCCGGTCAAGTAATGAAAAACCGGAAAGCCGCAATACCTTCCATTCGGCAGAAAGCTCATGAAAGGGGACAATTGAAATCACCATTCTCTCTTTCCAGGCTTTATCGATAAGGTCACTGTTTTCAACAATACGATCCTGTTCGCTTTGCCTGTCTTCCCCATTATCCAGAACAATGGACAGGGTATTGAAGGTATCCCTGTTAACAAGGATTTTCCGGCATGAATACCGGTGCCCTGTATCCGGAATTTTACCAGCCCAGAGGGATTTTAATTCAGAGAACCCGATTTCTTCTTCCATTGAAAAAAACGGGGTTACAACAGCGTAAAACCATGTACCAATATCCAGTGAACCGGTTGCCAGGGATGCAGTGATGATGACATCTGCCTTCTCCCTGTTTTCCATTATCTCGATTTTATTTCTCCCCATTAATTTCTGACGGATTTCCCCGGATAGTTCAGCCGGGATTCCTGCATCAATCCATACTTTGCGGGGTAATGGGCTGCAACAATGGAAAAAAAAGGCACATAATACCATTGCCTGGATTATTAAAAAATAATTCTTTTTTTTCATCATGAAAACGATACCTTATCAGTATATTTCCGGTGCAAATTCCTTCAGGCCGTTAAGGTCTGAAATAATATAATCCGGTTTGAGTCTGTTGGGGGGATACATTCTTGCAACGTGCATGTACCAGCAGGTGTCAAAGCCTGCCAGGTTTCCGCCTTCAATATCGGAAGAAGGTGAATCCCCGACACATAAAATAGTAAACTGCGGAAGATGCATATCCGCTGTCGCTTTTTTAAAGAATGCCGGATCCGGTTTTGAATAACCGATTTCTTCCGAAATGATGATGGATTGAAAGAATTTTTCGATCCCTGCCCCTGCAAGTCTTCCCCTCTGGACAGAGGCAATTCCATTGGTAATGAGACAAAGGAGTGCCCTCCCGGAAAGGTATTCAAGAACTTCTTTTGCATGGGGAAACAGATATGGTTTAACTGATAATTCTTCGATAAAAAGCAAGGCAAGCTTATCAGGATCTTCTTTTATCTTAAGGGATTTTAATAAAATCACAAACCGTTCTTTCCGTATCGCTTTAATGGATATCTTTTTTTTTTCAAACAGTTTCCAGAGATTTTTATTGATAAATGAAAACTGGCGATATGCTTTATCCAGGGAACCAGAGTAATGGACATTCCTGAATACGGACAAAAACGCTTCCTGTTCCGCCCGGTCGAAATCAAACAGGGTATTGTCTGCATCAATCAGAAAACCATAATACTTTTTTTTACCGATTTTCACCGGCTTACCCTTACCCTTTCATCATACCTTATCTTAAAAACTCATTACCTTGCCGGATAAAGATTCACTATATGCGAATAGAAAATGATTATAACAAATTTTCGTATATTATAAGGTATTTTTGATGAAAATTTTAAAAAATCTATATCTCTAAATCGCTTTTCATTGAGCCTTTTGCAAAAATTCAATAGTATTTAAGGAATTTTTACAAAAGGCTTCGGAGTATTTTTATTTTATTATACTAAAAGGAAATAAAAATATTCCACTGTTGTTAAGGTTGATTCTTGCAGTAAATATAGTATTTTCGCAAGAACCTCCATTAATCTATTTAATTGCCGGAAGCTATAGACTTAAAGATAAAGGAAATACTCTATGACATTTTTTGTCAAGTGAAGCCGGATAGTTGTGAAAAAAAATAAAAATCACTCCTATACACTATTCACCCTCTTTTGCATTTATTGTATGATAAAGACCGGATTTTCTATAAGGCCGGATTGATAAAAGAAAATAAATTACAGGCAAAAAGGAGGTTCAAGATGAAAATTCTTATTCTTGGTTCAGGTGCGCGTGAAAGTGCACTTGCATGGATGTTCTCAAAAAGCAAAAGTATAAGCGGGCTTTTTACTGCACCGGGAAATGCCGGAACGCATGAGATCGGTATGAATATTGATATTGATCCGATGGACTTTGAAGCTGTTATCCGGAATTGTAAAGAAAAACAGATTACCTATGTATTTGTAGGCCCGGAAACCCCCCTGGCAGAGGGAATTGTTGATATCCTGAAAGCGGAAAATATTACTGCGATAGGTCCGCCGAAAAAAGCGGCTCAACTTGAATCCAGCAAAACATTTTCAAAAAATTTCATGAAAACACATAGGATTCCAACAGCAGAAGCAAGGGAATTCTCGGATTATGAAGAATATAAATCCTATGTGGAGTCTTATAAAGGTATGCTGGTCGTGAAAAAAAACGGCCTTGCCGGGGGGAAAGGGGTGCTGGAATCGGACAATACCCCGCAAATTCTGGAATTTGGCAAAAGAATCCTTGAAACTGATACTCTTCTTGTAGAAGAGTTTCTTACAGGATATGAAATATCCATCTTTGCACTCTGTGACGGAAAGAATTTCGTTATTCTTCCGCCATGTTCCGATTATAAAAAAGCGGGTGACGGGGATACAGGATTAAACACCGGTGGTATGGGATCCATCTGTCCCAATCCCTGGGTGGATGCCGGTTTGAAGGAACAGATCAAAATAGAAATTATTGAACCTACCTTTACCGGTTTAAAAAAGGAAGGTATTATCTACAAGGGAATTCTCTATTTTGGACTTATGATTACTGACAAAGGCCCCAAAATACTTGAGTACAATGTCCGCTTCGGGGATCCGGAAACACAGGTTCTTCTCCCGATTGTGAAAACAGATCTTGGAAATGTCACAGAAGCAATAGCAAACGGGACCCTGGATACAATCCCGATTTCCGAATGTTCCCAATCTGCGGTCGGTGTTGTCGTGGCGAGTAAAGGATACCCGGGTGATTATAAAAAGGGAATTCCGGTAAAACCTTTTCCCGAGTCCCCGGGTAAGAACGTCCTTATTTTTCATGCATCTACCACGGTGGATGAACAAGGCCGGGTGCTTACCGGGGGTGGACGCTGCTTTTCCGTTGTTGGCCTGGGCAAGGATACACTGGAGGCAGCATCAAGGGCATATAAATATATAGATGTAATAGACTTTGAAGGTGCGTGGTACAGGAAAGACATCGGGAAAAAATTTTTTATTGACGAGGACTGACAACGTATGAAAGATATTCTCTTCATTACCGGATCGGAATCGGATAAAAAGAACGTTGAAGCCGGTATAGAACTTATAAAAGAAAAGCAGTTAAGCTACGAATTCCATGTCTTTTCCGCACACAGGAACCTTGATGCATTACTCGCTTTCCTGAAAGATCGCGGCGCGGAGTTTAAGGTTATTATTGCAGCAGCAGGTCTTTCTGCTGCGCTTCCCGGTATTATTGCAGCAAAAGTATCGGCCCCGGTAATCGGGGTGCCCCTTGTTGCCGGACATCTCGGGGGAATCGATGCCCTTTTATCCATTCTCCAGCTGCCGAAAGGCATTCCTGTCGCAACAATGGGAATAGGGACACAGGGTGTTCTGAATGCGGTTCATCTTGCAGAAAGAATCATCCGTATAAAAGGAAAAGACTGACACTTATTTTGTCGTCATTACCCATACACCAGACCATTCTTTCGGGGGATTCAGAAGGAGTTCATCACATTTCTTCAAATAAGCCCCGGCTACCGGGTCCTGTGTAACGATCGTTTCAAAGATCTTTTTTGCATTCCTGAAATCACCTTCATAATAAGCCTGCAGGCCCGAAGAAAAGACGGACAACACCTCTTTCATTTCGTCATATTTCCGTTCCGGCATGGGTTCATAGACGGTAACAGGTTCTTTCCGTCCCACCACTGTTACCCTGGAAAGTTCACGTACCGGATATGCATTCCCGATCCTGTCCTTTGTGGCCTGGGAAATCATGAAGTAGGAATTGAACTGCTTGTTGATTCCTTCCAGCCGGGAGGCCAGATTCACTGCATCCCCGAGCATTGTGTAATCAAAACGGTTACGCGATCCCATATTCCCGACAACAGCAATCCCGGTGTTCATCCCGATACGCATAAATAAATCTTTTCCCACACGTTCCCGGAAAGCGGGACGCATTTCTGCCAGTTTTGTCTGGCAGCTCAAAGCGGCCCGTACAGCCCTTAATGCATGATCCTCCTGGGGAAGGGGTGCATTCCAGAAAGCGATAATAGCATCGCCTTCATATTTATCAACCGTTCCGCCTTCATCAAGGATAATATCTGTCATTGCAGACAAAAAGTCATTTAACAGGGAGGTGAGTCCTTCCGGTGTTAATGCCTCCGAAATACTCGTAAACCCCTGTAAATCGGAAAAATAGATTGATATTTCCTTCCGTTCGCCCCCGAGGGCAAGTTTGTCGGGATCGGCAATCAACTGTTCAATAACAGCAGGACTCAGGTACTGTTTAAACGCATTCTTTATAAACCGCTTCTGGCGTCCTTCTGTTGCAAAATTAAAAATGCTTACCCCGATCAGGGTAAGAAGCAGGGAGATAACCGGGGCAACAACAGGAACCCTGAATCCAAGCATATAGGCAAGAGCCCCTGCCCCTAAAGGAAGAAGCAAGGCAAAACCATACATAATGATACTCCGGATCGCATCAGTAAAGAATGAGGCTCCTATCCCGATACCCATAGCAAAAATAATCATGAAAAGGATAATGACCGGCCGGGGAATATCCCGGATAAAATCACCTGTTATGAGGTTATCCAGAATAGCGGCATGGATTTCAACCCCGGCTGCCCCGGCATCTACCGGGGATGGTCTTAAGTCTTTTAAGCCCGGTGCAGAATATCCGAAAAGAACATAGTTGTCTTTTAATTCCAGGGGTTGAACAGCGGGTTTCTTTCCTTCCGAAAGTGCCAGTTCGCTTTCTATTATATCTTTTGCACTAAATGTTTTATAGGTACCGGAAGGCCCGTGGAATCTTACAATCATATTCTTTTTTTTATTCAACGGATATGACCTGTTATTGATAATGAGTGCTTTATCCGAAATGGTAATCTTAACATCGTCCTTTAATGCGGTCAGGTAAGTGCCCAGGGCAAGACCGGGGACAAAGGTATCATTCAATAATGAAAATAACCGGGCATCCCGGAAAATGCCATCGGAATCCGGGTTTTGATTCACATTTCCCAGGCTTGCAAACCCGGATATCAATTCCGGTATAGGAAACGATGCATGGGAAAACGATATGTCCTTATTCCGGTTATCCGAAAGCCAGGAATCCTCGAATTTCACCGGAAAGAGCATTTCCGTATACTCAACAGGCCAGGCAGAATATCCTGTATTGTTATTCAAATAAACAGCACCCACCGTTTTTCCGTATTGGTCAAGTACATCCCGGAACAGTTCATCATCTTCCACACCATATTTGGAGTTCTCTGAATAAATCACATCATAGGCAAGTGCCTTTGTACCTGCCCGCTCACAAAACCCTGCGAGTATTCCCACAATCTGGCGGGGCCATGGCCATGGCAGGGCATATTCAGCATCACCCCAGTCAAGAGTTTGCTGGTCTAAAAGGATAAGAGCGATATCCCCGGAAGCCTTTCCCGGTTCAGCCAGGAGCCGGGCACGTAAATCCCACGTACTCCATTCAAATCCATCGAGAAATCCGGGCAGCCACAGGAATAAAACAAGAGTAACGGCACAGATACCCGTTAAAGCACCACGTCCAATTCTGATGATTATTTTTTTCATACCGGTATTTCAGTATCCCAGTTCTTTATAAAAAGCCCGGAACCTCGCCTGCCTGGGTCCTGAAGAGGACATTTCCGTATGTTGATAGTTTTTTAGTTTCTTTTCTATGGCATCGATTCTTTTCCTGGGATCCGGATGAGTTTTTGCAAAATCAAGTCCGCCCGGCTTGTAGTTTTTATCGAGTTCCTCAAGCAATTCGACAAGGGCGCCGGGATTATATCCAACATTTACCAGGATATCCACGGCAACAGTATCTGCCTCTTTTTCATCCTCCCGGGAATAACCGTTCACCACCATCTTTGTGATGATATCTTCTATTGAACCGCTGAACGTGGCGGTCAATTCAGGAAGGGGCATGGCACCGACCTGGTTCGCCGTATCAACAGCCAGGCCGGTCACAGCAGCCGTGGTACGGGCCTTTTGAATCGCTTTAATGCCATGTTTTTGCACAATGTGGCCGATTTCGTGGGCCAGAATGGCAGCCACCGAATCCTCGGAAGTGGATAATTTGAGCAGCCCTCTAGAAATAAATACCAGCCCGCTGGGGGTTGCAAAGGCATTGATTTCTTCGGTATCCAGGATAAGAAAGTGATACCCCTGGAAGACTTCCGGCCTGTCGGAAAAAAGTGTTAATGCCTGTCCCAGGGTGTTGATATAGTCATTTGCTTTCTTATTTGTATACGGGGTGTACTGGTCGAATATAACAGCCCCGACAGACCTCCCGATATAATACTCCTGTTCCGGGGTAAAATCGTCCGGTTCTTTTAAAATCTTATTTAAATTCACTGCAAGTTCCGCTCCAGTTGCCAGATCATCAAATGAAACAAGGTTTCCCAGGCTTCCGCAGGTACATAAACAAAAACAAAGGGAAATGGTCATCAATATTGTCAGATGCTTTTTCATCATTCTCCCCCTTCCAGTCCGGTGAGGAGTCCTTTGTTAAGAAACTCCACTATTTCAGATTGATTCACCACTATCTTTTCCATTTCATCCACCGGGGTAAAATCCAGGTTTTTCTCCTTTTTATACGAATCTTCCACCTCTTTATTGAATCCTTTTCCTGCCAGAACCACATCGTCACTGGAAGCATATTTTTTTACCTCGCTGTCACCGGCATTCATCACGATTTGCTTTTTTATCAATGCAGAAGAATGAACCCAACCCTCACCGCTTTTGTCCGGCAGTTGTATTTTATAAAAACCTTTTTCCTTTTCACCGGCTTTCACCCTGTCGCCGTAGTGCAATACCGCCAATACCTTGCCCAGGTAAGAAGGTTGCGAGCGTACCTGGGTTTCCTTAACAAGAACACTTAAATCCTCAAAGGCCTGACTGGAAACCATGATTCCGCAAATAAACAAGAGGAGAAGTGCAAGTAAAATCCACATTTTTTTCATAACCTGACCTCCTTGATAATAACCTATGTAAGATTCTAATCCAAATATATCACCTGTCAAGTGCTTTTCGGGTGCGATTTCCCAATCAGGTTTTTTTAACAAAAAACCGTAACTGCTCCCCCGATAGTAACCACTCATCTTCACTAATCGGCACT
>JAFGQK010000191.1 GCA_016935735.1 Spirochaetales bacterium
AGTTCTGTAGGACAACCATAATTTATCAAATAACCTACTCTTTTTTCAGAGCCCTTAAGGTAATTCAATATTTGGGCTATTTCATTACAATTAACAGGGAATCATTTGTATGATGCAGGTCAAGAAGAAGAAAAGGCGACATCATTCACTTACAGGCAGGATTACTATGGAAATCCTGAAAAAAGCCTTCAAGGCGGTAAGAAGGAATCGTGGAGCAGCAGGGTTTACAGATAAAAGAAATTGCCAGCAAATTATTCTTATCCGTACATACAGTAAGGAACTATATTAGGAGAATTTATACTAAATGTGAGGTGCAGAGTAGAATTGGTGAATTTGTTCAGGGAGTAGGGAATATAATAGAAAAAATTATGAAAAAATTAATAAACAGTATTGTAATTTCCAGGAAGATATGTATAATATTTCTGTTCTACCACATTGATTCATCATTGAGAGTATACAGTAACAGTCAAGCCGGTGTAAAATATCCAACATGTAAATGTGGCCTTATGGTTTTCAGTGCAACAGCATATTTTGATAATTTTACCGTTTTTTCTATGGAATAAAAGGGAATAATGTCCGGGGTCCTGAAATGACTGTTGCTGATTATGCAACAGTCATTTCAGAGTAACCGTATAATATTATTTTATTTTCATGTTTATCTTCTTTTTTATTTAGTTTCAGTTTTCATTTAAAATATTATTGCATAAAAAATAATATATGTCGTCCACATGGGTACACGTGGACATCATATATGCAAATACGGCTACCATAAAAAGGGAATCAATCGATATTTTACTTTGCCGGCATATTCACTATACCCGGGCAATTCCTTTTTAAGTGTATTGTCTTCTAATATGGTTCGTATAATTAGTAAAATCATTGTAATATCGGAAAAAATCGATCCCCATAATGTACCTAATGCGATGGGGGTGGCAAGAAACATAAGAATATATCCGGCATACCCGGGGTGTCTGATATATTTATAAGGTCCTTCCTGTGCAACGGTATGTTAACGGTCATTTTGTAATCTTACTAATGTGGAAAAGAATTTATTGGAAACCATGGACCAGGTAAAAAGCATTGATCCGGCAAATGATACGATTAACCCGGTTATATTGATTATTACAGGAAGATTTCCTGTCCAGTTGAACCGGTAATCCAGACCACAACATATATAAAGCATAATTGTCGGAATGATATTGATTGATGTTAAAATCTTATCCCATTTTTTCGCATCTTCCTTTTTTCTTCCCCGTTCTGCAATGACATCAACAGGAAGTACAAAAAAATTAATAACCAATCCCACGATACCCATGGCCAGGAATATCCATGCCCATATACTGCTTTATTTTTATTCCAGGAACAAAAATTATCTATTGGCAAAGCTGCCCGATTATCCGGATTATCTATCTATGATTTTATGATGGAAGCAGGAAAGCATAATGTGCCGGTTATCAATTATGATGTCAAGGATTTAAAGCAGGAATTGGAAACCTTAAAATAATGCTGATTGTCGCTGATTCTTCCCCTTTAATAAGTCTTTCTATCTGCGTATATCTGTTTAATCCGTGGTTTAAATACCTTTTGTAATCCGTAAAAATATTATGCAGTTTACTTTTACACTGGAAGAAATCAAGTACTAAGAATCTGGCTATTCAAGATATCTGTCGAGAAAACGGGTAATGTTCGATTCTATTAACGTCCATGTTTTTTTTCCTGTTGATCTTGCATCAATAATCAAATGATGATAGGTTTCTTCTGCAGTGGAGGTGTCTTTTTCAAGCAAGATAACTTCCCAGCAGGATAATTTCTTTTTTTGAATAAACGACATGAGTTTTTTGCTGTCAACAAGTTCGTCATCAGGATCAATAAAACAGATACAGGGCACATTTATCATATGACAATCTGCCTTTTCTATATTCCGGATGTGGCAGAAAAGTGACTTGTAAGCCGCAACTGTTGTCCCGGTGTTGGCCCGGTAGTATAATGGGGTTTTACCCGGAATAACAAATTTGTTACCAAAGACATAGCATACCTTTATAAAATGTGTATACCAGCGGACCGTAAGGGCAGGTGCAAATAATAGTGCATAATCGAATAGTTTTCTATTGTTTGCACATGCAGCATCCAATCCTGATGCCCCTCCCAGGGAAAATGCAGTAAATATAATTGGCAGGTTTTTCTTATCTGCATAATCATGTAACCAATGAAAACCAGCCGTAATTTCTGCTGCCCATATATCCCTGGAGACATCATTCATTTCATCAGGTATCGCCCTGTGTCCACTCAGTTTTACATTTAAAACCGAAATTCCGTTTTGTAATAACATTTCGATGATAAAAAGCATTCTATCCGGTCTTGTGTTTAGACCATGAACAACGAGTGCAGCAGCTTTTTCCGGTTTGCGTGTGAAATACCACTCATATGTATCATCCATATGTACTTTCTTTTCTCCTGCCGCTTTTGTAGTACAGGTGGAGCAGGAAATCAAGTGAAAAAGCAAAAAGAATAAATATATTGATCCTGCCATAATTGTTATTTTTTTCATTGCCGGTTACCTGGCTTTCTATCCGGATCCGAGAACAATACATAATTGTGCAGAAATATAGAAAAACATAACAAATACTTTACCGTGGGGGTAAGGTTTCATATATGTATGTATCATAAGAATGATATTGGAGAATAGAAAAAGGAGAGATCCGGCAAATACCAGGGAGAATGATATGGCAGAAACATACCATATCCGTAGTAAGGCAAAAAAACTCATCAAGAGTAAAACAACAAGATACAGCATTATCGACCCCGGGTACGGGAGGCGCTTTTTTATAAGGAAATATGAAAGAATAATGAATAAGGCAAGATACAGTAGTATAAAGAAATAAAAAGGGAGCGGTATCCTTACATCGATCCTGTTTTTCCCGGTGCTGGTAAAAATTTGTTTCAGACAGATTCCAAGCTGTTCCTTTGTTAAATGGGCAATCTGGAGGATCCACAGCGGATTATTTCTGCCAGGAAGCATCACCTGGCCGGCCGGCATGGCATACACCTGGTAAAGATTTCCTGACCGCGAACCGGACTGGATGGCATTACCTTCCTCGTCCAGGATATCCAGCCCTGCGCTGTACAGGTTGGCTGGATCATGGTTGGTCACGGCAAATACCGTCTCCCCTTCCATATATCCGAGTTCTTTGCCCTCGCTCCGCCTTGCACGCTCATAACGGGTTACTTTCCTGCCGACTGCTTTCTCAAGGGACTGGGTAAAGGGAGAGGGTGAATCGAGTTTCAGGAAAACAGTTACCACCTTCTTCTGGGCGATATTCCTCAACACTGTTTCCAGACCTGGCGGGTCAAGAATAATATCCTGAAAATAATGTATCAGTTCCTCAATAAGCGGATAACCGGGAATAGTTTTACAGGCATCCAGTGATTTTTTAAGTAATGAATCGATAGCCATAAGAAAAGCTGCCAGGGTTTTCCCTGAACCAGTAGGGGCCAGGATAAGACAATTTTTCCCCTGCCGGATCACAGGCCACGCCTTTTCCTGGACAGGAGATGCATGGTGAAAGGCTTTTTTAAACCACCTGGCTACAGGAGGGGTAAACAGGTTAAGGATGTTACCGGTCATAATAATGGTTATATGATAGTAAAGCTTCTTATTTCATGCAAGATGTTTTTTAAAAGATATTTACTACGATGATAGCATATCTGTTTACTAGCTGATATAATAATATGGAATATAATGCGATAGTAAAAATACAATCTACTGAAAACTCAAATAATTGTTAAGAAGAAGAGTTTTTATATTATGGAGTATAAACAAAATAAATCGGTGGTTCCGGGAACCTTGTCGGGAAATCGCACTCATTGCTGCCATTCAAGCCATCGAAACAGCTATTCTAAATTTAGCCAGGAATCTATTATTTTGAAAGTATATAAATGGAATTTAAACACAAATTTTATAGATTTCCACATATTATTTCAGGAAAATCTGTGAAATGAGCTAAATTTATTCTTAATCTGAGCTATTTTGACTTAAATTCTTGTTAAAATAACAAGATTTTAAGAAAAATAGATAAACGTTGGCCGCCAGGTTAAATAGACCAGTATCATTAAAAGAAACCTGGATAACTCATTATTTGGGTTGTGGGCTTA
>JAFGQK010000192.1 GCA_016935735.1 Spirochaetales bacterium
CCAGGCTTAAAATGCAGTTTGAAGAAGGAATGTATAATGAAATCCTCGAGAGTATGAATAGCGGTAAAGGAAATAACATAAAACTGCCGTCATGGTTCTTTGAAAAAAAATGGATCGAGCAGGAACCGGTCCGTATTGATTCTCACTTGAAGGGAAAATATATCTTGATTTTTCATAAAACATCGATATGTGAGGTTTTGTGTAAAATTCTTGCTGGAGAAGGCCTGAATGTTATTTTTGTTCAGTATGGTGATGGTTTTACGCAGTATGATCGTTTGCATTATTCGGTGCATCCGGATAATGAAGAGGATTACCGGGCTTTCTATAAAGCACTTGACAATAAGAACATAACGCCGGATTTTATCGTTAATTTGGTTCCGGAAAACGAGGAAACCCCCGGTCCTTTTGAAAACAATCTTATAAGAACGGTGAATAGGGTTGTCAATCCGGTCAGGATGTTCCGGAATTTTCCCGGATATGGCCTGACATATATAATAATCACACAGGATAGTCTTTTACCGGAACATGCCCGCTTTCATTATGAACATGGCATGATCCAGGGACTATCGAGAAGTATCGCACTGGAAAATAACAGGGTTAAGGTGAGTCTTGTTGACCTGGATACGATGGATGCCGGGATGATGGCGGATGTGATAGTAAAGGAATTGAAAAATCCGGGGAAGAATGGGCAGGTGGCAGCGTATAAACGGGGAAAAAGATTTGTACCCTGCTTTAAACACATCGATGAGCAGGAAGATATCGATTTCCCGGGCACATTGAAGGAAAAAGGATTTATCCTGATTACCGGCGGACTCGGCGGCATCGGATACGAGGTAAGCCGGTGGCTGCTCGATGAACTCGATAAGGATGTATTGATTATTGGACAGAAAAAAATAGATGATGTGAAAGATGCGGATTCCCCGGCAAATGCTTTATTATCTTCCTTGAAACAGATGAATGGAAGGCTGAAATACAGGAGCGGGGATGTAAGCGATAGCGGGTTCTTAAGACGTATTGTTAAGGAATGTGAGGACGAATGGGAAGAAAAATTAATCGGTATTTTCCACCTGGCCGGAAGAATATGTGTTCCAAAGGATCAAAATAAATCACCCTGGTATGAAATTGATGAACATTATATCGGAAAGGAATCTGTAGAATCTTATAGAGAAGTGTTTAAGAGCAAGATAACAGGTACGATTGCATTAAACCAGCTCAGGGAGAACGATGCCTCGGTGGTCATGGTGGTTTTCTCTTCCGTCAACGGTTACTTCGGCGGTGCCGGATTAAGTGCCTATTCCGCCGGTAATTCATTCCTGGAATCATATTGTGACTATTCAAGGCTTACATACCCGGAAACTTATTGTATCCATTGGACGATGTGGAACCAGACCGGTATGAGTAAACAGATGCCCGGATGGATGAGAAAAGCATCCATCGAACGGGGGTTCGATCTCGTGGAAAAAGAAAAGGGGATTTTATCTTTATGGTATATTTTAAGTCAGAAATGCAAAAATTCCTATATCGGTCTGAATAGCGATAAAGCTTCCCAATCCGCACTTTTTATAGATCGCCTTATACCGGTACTCAATTTTTATTATTGCAGCGATGATAATGGATCATTGTCCCCCCTGGAAATCAGGAACATTATTCATAATTGCATGGAAAATAAAAAGAAAGAGAGCTATTCAGTGCATTTACGGAAAGTACATGCAATACCCAGGAAATCGGCAGTATGTGAAGACATCGATATTATACAATTATTAAAATTAAAACAAAATCATACCTTGTGGCAGGAAGAAGAAAAAATTGAATCGGATAAACCAGGGAACAAAATCGAAGAAGTACTCATCACTATCTGGAAGGAAGTGTTAAATACAGGGGAAATAGGCATTAATGATAATTTTTTTGAAAAAGGGGGGGATTCGATTAAAGCCATACAAATGACATCCCGGTTGAATACCGGGGGATATAATCTGGAAATTGCCCATCTTTTTGAACATCCGGTATTACATACACTTGTACCCTATATTAATAGTGTTGAAGAATCAATCAGCCAGGCGGCTGTTACCGGCAAAATCGATTTTATCCCCATCCAGAAATGGTTTATGGAAACGGTCAAATTTGGCAGATCCTATTTCAACATGTCTGTTGTTTGTTTCAGACATGACGGATTTGTTGAAACATATGTAAAGACAGTATTTAAGAAAATCATAGAACATCATGACGCTTTCAGGATCGTTCTTTCGGACGACGATTCCGGATTGATCAGCAAAGACGTTAATGAGGTGTCCGTGACTTTGTCCGTATATACCATCCGGAAAGATGAAGATATTAATGTATGCATTAACACTATTGGCACAGGGCTCCAATCAGGTATTGATGTGTACAACGGACCATTATTTAAACTGGGACTGGTTAAGAGTGAAAACGGTGATTATCTGATTATTATTACACATCATTTAATTATGGATACCATATCGTTAAGAATAGTACTGGAAGATTTTGACAAAGGGTATACGCTTGCCGTTGAGGGGAAAGAGATACGTTTCCCCGGGAAAACCCATTCATTTAAAGCATGGTCGGAGTTTCTGCATCACTATGGTAATTCAAAAAAGGTAATAGATGAATTCCCTTACTGGCAGAATGTCTGCAGACAGAATTCCCCTGTTAAGGAAGAAATTCCTGCTGCAAAGGTAAAAGATAATAAACAAATTCAGACTCAGATTGATGATGAATACACCCGTCTTTTGCTTAATAGAGTGAACAGTACGTATAACACCGAAATAAATGATATCCTGTTATGTGCCCTGGCATTGGCCTTTAACAAAACCCCGGGCATAAAAAAGATTGTTATTAACCTGGAAGGACACGGGAGGGAAGAAATTGAAGGTTATATAAATGTCCGGCGTACAACAGGATGGTTTACCTGTCAATATCCGTTCCTTCTTGAATGCGATGGCGGGCAGGATCTGGGTTTTCATATACAAAGAATAAAGGAAGCGTTAAGGAAAGTTCCTTATAAAGGCATCGGCTATGGTATATTACGCTATCTCTCCCCGGCCACGGAAATTGATAGTAAAACACTGGACATAACACCTTCCGTGAGTTTTAATTATTTAGGTCAGTTTGACACTTCCATGCATACTCTCGGTTTTGACATAACACCGCTCATTCCCGGATCGAACATACACCCGGAATCAGAACAGCTTTATATATTGAACATTGTCGGGTATATTGCAAATAACAGATTGACCATTTCATTCGATTATAATCAACAGGTGTATGATGAAGACAGCATCGGACTATGCATGATTCATTATAAAAAATACCTTAAAGACATTATCGATCATTGTACTGCCCTGGATGAAAAGATTTCAACACCCGGCGATTTCGATGATAAGGACATGGATTTTGAAACCCTGGATAATATAATCGATATCTTAAATAGATAGGAAGAGGAGTATAATTAATGCAATCGAAAATACGAAATGAGGATATTCAAAATATCTATAAACTGAGTCCCATGCAGGAAGGAATGCTCTTTCATTATCTCTATGACAGGAATAGTGGTGCATATAACGTTCAAATGGTAATGACTGTCAGCGGAAATATGGAAGCGGAATACATGAGGAAAGCATACCAATCCCTTATTGCCAGGCACGATGCATTAAGGACCAGTATTGTGTATGACAGGATAAAGGCACCAAGGCAGGTTGTATTAAAAGAACGTGAAGGTGATTTTTATTATGAGGATGTCTCTGCCCTGGAAAATGAGCAGAAAGAAAAGTATATAAGCGATTTCATTTTATCCGACTGGAACCGGGGATTTGACCTTGTGAAAGATATTCTGTTCAGGATTTCTTTACTGAAAATAGATGATGGCCTGTATAAATGTATTGTTACGAATCATCATATTATAATGGATGGCTGGTGCCTGGGAATCCTGTTTAATGATCTTTTACATTTTTACAACTGCATAAAAAACAATAAACCAGGACAGGTTACGAATATTTTTCCCTATAGCCATTATATCAAATGGCTCGAAAATCAGGACAGGGATGCTGCACTTGAATACTGGAAAGAATATCTTAAAGGATACGATACTGTTGCCACACTGCCTCATAAAAACATCAGTGACATAAAAAAAGATTACCGGTACGGGGAACATATCATCCACATCACCGGTGAGTTAACCGCCGGGCTTATGCAGATGGCAAGGAAAAATGGTGTGACACTGAACAATATTCTGCAAATAGTCTGGGGAATTATATTACTCAGGTACAACAATACGGATGATGTCATATTCGGGAATGTCATTTCCGGGCGTCCGCCGGAAATCAGGGGCATCGAAACCATGGTCGGATTATTTGTCAATACCATTCCGGTTCGTATTACAACGTATGAAAAACAGTCTGTCCTGAATCTGATAAAAAGCACGCGAATGAGTCTTGTCCAGAGTGAGAAATTCGGGTATGTTCCCCTTAATGATATACAGAAGCACTCTTTAATACACCGTAAATTATTCGATACATTATATTCTTTTGAGAATTTCCCAATAGATGAAAATATTAAGTATACGCAATTGGACAGGGATATGGGCTTTACCATTACCGATGTAAAAGGGAAAGATCAGACAAACTACGATTTTAATATTTATATTGGTTATAGTGAAAAGACAAAGGAATTAACAATCAGACTTCCGTATAACATGAATGTCATTCATACTGACATGGTCCGGGAGATCGGTAACAATATGTGCAGGGTAATTGAACAGATTGTGGATAACCCGGAAAAGGAAGTGTCTGAAATTGAGATTATAACGGAAGATGAGCGATATAAAATAATGGAGGAGTGGAATGCAACGGCTTGTGTATTCCCGCAGAATGAAACGCTCAACGGCATTTTTGAAGAACAGGTAAAAAAGACCCCGGATCAAACAGCCGTTATCCTGGGCGAACGCCGGCTTACCTATATGGAATTAAATAAAAAATGCAATAAACTGGCACTGCTGTTAAGACAAAATAACTGTTACCCCGATGCAATTATTGCAATCCTCACCGAGCGGTCATTTGAGATGATTACAGGTATACTGGGTATACTTAAAGCAGGATGTGCTTATGTACCAATTGATCCACACTATCCCAGGGACCGTATAGAATATATCCTTAATGACAGCGGCACCGGGGTCGTACTCACCCAAACCAGATACCTGAAAAAGTTCTCTTTTAATAAAAAGATCATTCTTCTTGACGATGAAACTGTTTATCCGGCCTCCGACAGTAATCCTCCTGTCATTAACAAACCGGGAGATCTCGCATATGTCATCTATACATCGGGTTCAACAGGAAATCCCAAAGGTGTTCAGATTGAACATAGAAGTATAGTAAATACCCTGTATAGCATGGAAAAATTATATCCTGTCGGACCGGACGATGCGTATCTTTTAAAGACTGCCTATACATTCGATGTTTCCATCACCGAATTATTCGGCTGGTTCTTCGGGCAGGGTAAAATGGTGATCCTGGAGCCGGATAAGGAAAAATATCCAGATGAAATTGCCGATACCATACATAAACACAGGGTAACCCATGTCAATTTTATTCCTTCTTTATTAAATGTCATGCTCGCCGGTCTAAGTGAAGAAGGAAAAAATAAATTCAAGTGCCTGAAATATATAATGGTCGCGGGTGAAGCATTTACAATCCAGCTTGCGGATGAATTAAAGAAGTTAAAAACAGATGCATGTATAGAAAATATCTATGGCCCGACAGAGGCATCCATCTACTCGACAAAGTTTTCCATAAATAAAGAAGAAAATTATCACTTTATTTCCATAGGCAGGCCCATGCCCAATACAAAAATATTTATTGTAAATAAATATGACAAACTACAGCCAATCGGTGTACCCGGCGAAATGTGTATTGCCGGAACCGGATTAGCCCGGGGATATTTGAACCGTATTCATCTTACGGCAGAAAAATTTGTTCGGAATCCGTTTCAACCCGGGACACTCATGTATCGAACCGGGGATCTTTGCCGCTGGCTTCCTGATGGAAATATAGAATTCCTCGGCAGGCTGGATCACCAGGTAAAGGTCCGGGGGTACAGGATCGAACTGGGTGAAATTGAAAGCCAGTTATTGAAATATAATGGAATACAGGATACCGTCGTTGTCATACACGAAGACGAAAATGCGAATCGTACTCTCGCTGCCTATATTATCGGCGACAAGAATATCCAGGCGAATGAACTGCGTTCATACCTTGAAAGCATATTGCCATCCTATATGGTGCCTGCCTATTTCATTCACCTTGATTCTTTTCCACTCACCGGTACCGGGAAAATTGACCGGAAACGACTTCCTGCCCCGGCTTCGCTATTCAAGCGTGAAGCAGAATATGAAGCCCCTGTCACTGAAATTGAAGAAACATTGGTGCATGTATGGGAAGAAGTGCTTGGAATCGTAGGAATAGGCATTAATGATAATTTTTTCCAGATTGGCGGTGATTCCATTAAATCTATCCAGATTTCATCGCAATTACAGAAATACGGGTTTAAATTAAATGTTGCAGATATTTTCGAGAATCCGACTATCAGGGCCCTGGCACCATTAATCGTTTCCACCACCGATAAAATAGACCAGGGTGTTGTAACAGGCACTATCAAATTTATTCCCATTCAAAAATGGTTTATGGAAAGCAAAATAAGTAATAAGCATCACTTTAATCAGTCCGTATTGCTGCATTCAAAAAATCGTATCGATCATAATGCCGTTATCCGTGTGTTTGAAACGATAGTGGAACACCACGATGCTTTACGTATTGTACTATCCGGGAATGATGATTTCCTGGTGAACAAGGATGTTAATGACATTGCAATTGATTTGCCTGTTTTTGATGTAACCGGAGATATACCCGGATGTATAAAGCAGGAGGGAACGAGGCTACAGGGCAGTATAAACCTCCATAACGGTCCCCTTGTGAAATCGGCTTTATTCAAGACAAATGAAGGTGATTACCTGCTTATTGTCATTCACCACTTTGTTATTGACGGTATATCGTGGCGAATACTATTAAAGGATTTCATTACCGGTTATTACCAGGCGATTTCGGGGAATAAAATACAGTTGCAGGAAAAGACACATTCATTTAAAAAATGGTCACAGGTAGTGGAGGAGTACAGTCATAGCAGCCTTCTCAAAACTGAAATTCCTTATTGGAAGGATATATGCAATAAAGCCAGACATTTACCACTCGATAGTGAAATAAAAAACAGGTATGTGAAAGATTTTTCCCTGTGCAGGATCGAATTCGATGAAAATGAAACAAGGGATTTACTTGTAAATACTAACAGGGCATACAACACAACTATCAATGATATTTTGATATCTGCCTTAAGCCTGGCTTTTAAGGAATGGAAAGGGGTTTTCTCCATTGCCCTTACCATGGAAGGGCATGGCCGGGAAAGGATAACCGGCGATATCAGTGTTAACCGGACTATCGGGTGGTTTACCATCCAGTACCCGCTTGTCATCGATGCCCGTCAGAATCTGGATGTACATATTAAAATGATAAAAGAAACCGTGCATGGCGTGCCGAATAAAGGAATGGGGTTTGGCGTTTTGCGATATTTATCCGATTTAAAAGATGACGAAAGAATACTGTTAAACATAAAACCGGATATCTGTTTTAATTATCTTGGTCAATTCGATGCTGTCGATGAAAATGGCAGCTTTTCTTTTTCCTCTTATGATCCGGGTGACAACCGGAGTAGGGAAGGTGAATTACTCTATTCACTTGATATTAATGGCATGATAATGAATGATAGATTGTCTTTGTCCATAGGATACTGCAGGAATGAATATACCCCGGATGAAATAGAGAATTTCTGTAAGCTCTTTAAAAAATGTTTGCTGGATATAACAACTCACTGCAGGAAAATCGAAAAGACTGTTTTTACACCGTGTGATTTTGGTGCCGGGGGTCTGGGTTTCCCGGATCTGGAAAAAATCAATGCTTCAATAAAGGATGATGAAGTAATCGAGAACATATTCAACCTTACCCCCATGCAGGAAGGAATGCTGTTCCACTATTTATATAACCAGGATCAGAGCACATATGTTAACCAGATTGTTTTGCGGATAACCGGGAATGTCAAATTGGATCTTCTTAAGGAGAGTTACAGACTTCTTATCGAAAAGTATGAGGCATTGCGGACAGCCATTGTCTATAAGGACTTGATGAAACCGCGGCAGGTCATTGTAAACCGCCGGAAAGAGGATTTTCACCTAACCAGCGTTCCTCATATAGACGAACATGCTAAAGATGATTATATCGCCCAATATATTGAAAAAGACTGGGACAGGGGATTCGATTTAACAAATGATACTTTATTCCGTATTAATGTAATAGACTATAAAGATGAAAATTGCTTTGTGTTGATTATCACCAGTCATCATATAATATTGGACGGCTGGTCGATGGGTCTTTTATTTAAGGAGCTTTTGACGACATATCATCAATTACAACTGGGAAACGTCATACAGAACCAGAATAAAAATCTGTTTTCAAACTATTTACGGTTTCTTGAAAAACAGGACAAGGAAACAGCCTTGCTGTACTGGCAGGAATATCTTAAGGATTATAGTATCAAAGAATTATGTCCATCAAAAGATAAAAAGAATACTCCCTATCTGAAAAAGACCATGGAAATACATATTCCAATGGCAGAAACAGAAAAAATAAAAAGGCTGGGAAAAAACCTCGAAGTTACCATTAATAATCTACTGCAGGCAGTTCTCGGAATAATTCTTTCGAACTACCTCGATACGGATGATGTCATATTTGGGAATGTCATTTCGGGCCGCCATAATGAAATCCAGGGCATTGAAGAAATGATCGGGATTTTTATAAATACAATTCCCCTTCGTATTAAAAAGGCGAATAAACAAACAGTTTCAGAGCTTATCAGACATATACACAAAGAGTTTATTGAAAGCGAAAAGAACGGCCATATCGCCTTAACCAGTATACAGAACATTATTGCAGGGGAAAAGGCCTTATTTGATCTTCTGTTTATTTATGAAAATTATCCGGTGGACGAAGGAATTAAAAACGACTCGTATGTAATAGATTCGGGATTACAAGTCACGGATGTACTTGTTAATGATGAAACAAACTACAATCTGAATTTCATCGTATTTCCCGGGGAAGAGTTGACGATTCGTTTGAGTTATAACGGGAATGTGATAAGCACCGGTTTTGTAAAGCAGATGGGAGAACATGCGGAACGGCTTTTAAGGGAAATTGCGGAACACCCGGGAAAGAGGATAGACGAGATAGAAGTCTTTACCGAAGCGGGGATGAAAGAGATGTTAAAAGCCCAGGGGACAGTGGGGAGACGGTTCTACCGAGCCGGGGAGTATTGTACCTTAAAGGAAATAGAGGAAGCGGTGTTGAACCACCCGGATATAAGCGATGGGTATGCAGGATTCAAAGAAGGAACGCCTGTTGTTTACTATGTAAGCAGGAAGGAAATTTCAAGCTATGAACTGGAGAGCTTCCTTAAAATGAAACTGGGGAGAGGTTATTTTCCGATGACGTATGTGTCTGTGGAAATACTGCCGAGGACAGGAGAAGGGAAGATAAGCATATCGCAATTACAGACAGAATCGCCGGTAGATTCGGGCGAGGTGAAAAACCTGGTAACGAGGTGCCTTGAAACGGAAGGGGTAGAGGATTGTGCCGTGTACCAGTCGTACGAAACGAAACACAAACGCATAACAGTGAAAAGGTATAAAAGGGAAGGGAAACGGCTCACGGAGGAAGAAATAGGAGAAGTGGTAAAGAAGCGGCCGCCTGCGGTGAGTGATGGTGGCGAGCTTAAGATAGGGGAAGAAGAGAGCAGGACCTTGATAGAGGGATTTAAGAAGACAGTGGAGCGGAAGGGGGAGAAGGGAATACACTATATCGATGCGGAAGGGAAAGGGGAAAGGTTCCGGAGTTATAAAGAGTTATACCGGCTGGCAAAAGAGGCAGGGGGAGGGCTGTTAAAGAACGGATACAGGCCGCGGGAGAAAGTGATCTTGCAGATAAAGGAGTTAGAGGAGTATTTCCCGGTATTCTGGGGATGTGTGCTGGCCGGGATAATCCCGGTGACAATAGCAGTGGCGCCGACATACAATGAAAAGGGGGCAGTGGTCAACAAGCTGTATAACACATGGAAGCTGCTTGAATGTCCCGGGATAGTGTGCAGTGAGGAAATAAAGGAAGAGGTGAAAAAGATAAAGGAACTCTATGAAGACATAGAGGAGCTGGAAGTGACGGGGACAGGGAGTCTTAAAGGGCAAGGGGAACTGGAAGAGGTGTATGAAGGGAAAGCGGGAGATACGGTATTTTTCCAGTTGAGTTCGGGAAGTACTGGTGTGCCGAAGTGTATTACCGAGACCCACGAGGGGATTATCCGGCATATCATACACTCGAAAGAGTATAACGGGTACACAAGCGAAGACATAGATCTGAACTGGCTGCCGGTGGACCATGTGGTACCGTTGTTGACCTGTCATCTGAAAGATGTATACCTTGGGTGCGAGCAGATAGAGGTAAAGACGGAAAGCATCCTGACGGAACCGCTGTTATGGCTTGAATTGATAGAGAGATACCGGGTAACGCACAGTTGGGCGCCGAATTTTGGATATAACCTGGTGAATAAGGAATTACAGAAGAACCGTGAAAAGAGATATGACTTGAGCAGTATGAAGTATTTCATGAATGCGGGGGAACAGGTGACGCTGCCGGTGGTGAGAGAATTTATCGAGCTGACAGAGGGATTCGGATTGGCAAAGCATGCGATGCAGCCGGCATTTGGGATGGCAGAGGTGTGTACGTGCATGACCTATACGAATGATTTTGATATTACGGACAAATGTGTGCACCGGATAAAGAAGTGGTCTTTGGGAGGGGATTTGATAAAAGCGGAAGAAGGGGACGAAGAGGAGGTGGTGGAGTTTATCGACCTGGGATACCCGGTGAAGGGGGTAATGATAAGAATAACGGATGAGAAGAATGAAGTGGTAAAGGAAGGGCGGATAGGGAGATTCCAGATAAAGGGGGGCAAGCTGGTAACACCGGGGTATTACCGGAACGAGGAAGCGAACAAGGAGGCATTTGTCGGGGGAGGATGGTTTAATACGGGGGATCTTGGATTTATACTGGACGGGCGGCTGACATTGACGGGACGAGCGAAGGAGATGATTATAATAAACGGAGTGAATTATTACTGTTATGAAATAGAAGATGTAATAAACAATGTGGAAGGGGTGGAGAGGACATATGCGGGAGCAGTGTCGATAAAAGACGAGGGGAAAGGGACGGAAAGTTTTGCGGTATTTTACAGTCCTGTTGACTATGAAGAAGACTTGAGAAGACTGGGGAATGAGATAAAGAAGGAGTTGAGTAAGAAGATGGGGATAACCCCCGGGGTGGTGCTGCCATTAAGGAAAGAAGAGTTTCCAAAGACGACGAGCGGGAAGATACAGAGGATGAAAATGAAGG
>JAFGQK010000193.1 GCA_016935735.1 Spirochaetales bacterium
GTTTTATCAGTAGCTTTTACATCTAAAACAGACTCTTTTTCAAACACAATATTCTTCAGGTTAAAGGGATTTTTTATCTCGACAGATGATAGTGTGGGGAAATGAGCGCTCACCATCACGCTATTAACAAAAGAAAGCAGTAACTCTTTATATTCTTCCGATCCGAAAAGGTAGCGAATAAAGAAATCAGATGTCGGTTTTATATAGATACCCATATAGTAAAAATAACATGGAATGCAAGTTTTTACAAGAGGTAGCAGGGGGGGATGTGTTTTATAGTAAAGTGCATTCGAGAAACCGGCAAACAGAGCTGTTTCAAGTACCTGCCAGCCTGTGGTGAAAAGAGGACGTTTCGACTCTTCGATTCTATCCGGGTTAATGAATCCGAGGTGCAATGTAGCTTTCAATTTCCACCATTTAATCAATCATCCCCGGCAGGAAATAAACATACACCACATTGAAAACCAGGCTCACTATCCCTGCAATCCACAAGGGAATGCTTATCCCTTCCTCCTGTCTGAATGAGAATGTCGCCGGGATTTTCAAATAAAAGGGGACGGAGCCGGGATTTTTGATTCTGGATTTCTCTGCAATATCAGCACCATAGTGCGCAATGTGAAGAGACAGGGTAGCAAAAAGAAAAATCAGTTTTACCGGGTCGTGGAGAAGGAGGTGGAACATGTAGAGGGACGGGGTAATGAGATGCGAGAGAATAAGCCATGCTGATTCGGAAAAACGCGAAAAGAGTCCTGTAACAAGGAGGGTGAGTCCGGAGCCCGCAAAGGGGAGGAGGATGATGGCAGCCAGTAATCCGAACAGGACTTTCATAATGTCCTTTTTAATGGAAAATGTCACGATTTCATCCGGGTAAAGGAGGATTTTTATACAGAATCCTATAATATAAATGAAGGCTAAATCAAAAAAGTAATACACTACTCCTGTATAAAGGGTTATTCCCGCGGTTCCAAAGAAAAGACCCGGTAGTGAACCTGCCCCGATAATAATCATGGAAACAAGGAATTCCTTCATAACCGGGACGGGTTTTACCACTTCACCTATACCATCCATACCCCCGAAATTAGAGATCCCGATAACCAGGTACGTGACAACAAGCCCTGCCGCGATCCCGAAATCAATCCCGGTAAACTCCAGGGTGCTGAATCTTACCACCCTCATCCCGGCCAGAAGAACTACAGAAAACCACATGAACAGGTAGATGGAAAGGATATCCCTGATTGTTGATACACCTTTGGACTTTGCAAGCATTTTTCTCCATGGGATAAGAAAAAGACAGGCAGCAACCAGCAGGACAAGACTGTTGAATGGACCAAGGAAAGGGATAATGAGTTCCTCCGAACCTTTTAAGAATATTCTGTTGAATTCATATGCACCCCCGTAATAGGACTCCCCGAAAAAAAGTGTGCCGGCAAGAAACCCGGTTGTACAGAAAAGTGAAAGGGTAAAAAGCAGCTTGAGAAGCCAGAGTCCGGCATTCACCAGGATTACCTTTGTTTCTCCGGCCCGGCCTGTGACTGGCAGGTATCGGTAAAATTTTTTCCGTAAATACGGGGGCAGGTTTTTCCCCCGGACAAATTCACTTACCGGTTTGCCGGAATCTTCTATTATGGAAATTAGTATGGTATAAAGCCTTTTCTTTACCATTTCATCATTTGTGCTGAACAGGGGAAAAAGCATATCCGGGTTATCATGTGCAGCTAAGGCAAGGGCATTGCAGGCAGCTTTTCTTATGTTTTCTCTTTTATCTGCCAGTAAAGGAATCAGGGCTTTCGTAACCTTTTCCTGTTTGAATTCCCCGGTTATGCCGATAACCTTGACGACTATTTCTTCATCTTTATCCGAAAGAAACGGGAGTAATGTATCGCAGAGTTCCGGGGACATATGATGTTCAAACCACGAAAGAGCATTCTTTCGTATTGAGGTATCCGGATCGTTCAGTGCTTTGAGAAGAAGGGGGAGAACCCCTTGTTTCCCATATAAGGAGAGTTGTTCCACCACAAAAAGCCTGGTTTCATTATCAGGTTTGGAAAGAAGGGTGTCCAGCAGGTGTAATGCCGGAGAGTTTCCTATCAGCACTAATGCTTTTATCACATCTTTTTTTACAAGCAAACCCGGATTGCCTTTCAGGATTTTTTCAAGTGCTGGCAGTGCTTCGACAGTATGGAAATTACCCAGTGTATTGACTGCCTCCCGTATTTTATCTTCTTTACGGGCATTCTTGAGTTCAGCGAGGAGTTCTTTAATAAGATCGGACATTTCCATGCCGTATCTCCATATGGAAAAATTTATACACTTATGAGCATATGGGATGTATAAAAAAAAGCAAGGGGAAGAGGTGAACGTTAAATAAACGAACCCGGGGTTTTTCTCAGGACAGGTGGGTTATGCAGTTTTCATACAAGGGTACCTTATATAATTTACAATTGTGCCTTAACGAATGTTAAGAAGAACTCAATGTTTCTTCTATGTTCAACAATTCTGCGAACCGCATAATGGGGATAAGATTGTATGTTATTGCGTTCTTCCGGCTGAGTATTATTGAACCGGATAGGTGGCCTGTTTTCTCTTACCAGGAAATAATCAATTGATTATGTAGCCTAAATAGCACAGGCTTCCTGCCATATCAGGGTAATTTATAAACAACGGAGTTGATACTCATCCCTGCACCCACAGCAGCAAAGACTAAAACATCTCCTGAATGAACAGAATGTCCATTCAGTTTTTTCCTGTACAATAAATCAAGTAATACAGGGACGGTAGCTGCTGAATTATTTCCGAGATAGGAAATTGTCATGGGCATTACATCATACGATACTTTCTCCGGCTGCTTAACAGGATCCGTTATTTTATGAAAAATAGTTGTCTCTTTTTTGTGGTTGTAGAGATTAAACAATTTATCGAGTATTTTTCTATCCATCTTTTCATTTGCCTGATGTATAAGCAACTTTTTTACATGGGAGAATTTCAATCCGGCCTTATCAAGGCTTTCCTTTACAATCTTTGGAACATTCTGCAGTGCATACAGGTATATTTTCTTTCCCTTCATTTTCATAAAGAGGTCGGGTTGTTGATATCCGGGATTATAGGATTCTTCCATATAAAGATAAAAAGCTTCTATGAGTGTATGAGTTACCGTAACATCAGATAAAACCCCTACCGGTTTGTTTGACATGGTTGCTTCAATCACCGCCGCCCCTGCACCGTCTGCATAAATCATGGTATCCCGGTCATGGGGATCGGAAATTCTGGAAAGAGTTTCCCCTGCAATAACAAGTGCCTTTTTTATTTTACCGAGTTGTATCAGATCATTCGCATGAATTAATCCCTCGATCCATCCCGGACATCCAAAGATAATATCTTTTGCCACACAGTAAGGATTCTCGATTTTAAGTCTTTTTTTCACTCTCGAGGCCATAGTAGGCATCTGGTCTATCCGGTTCATTCCCGGGACTAAATCGCCAAAATTATGGGTAAAAATGATAAGATCAAGGGTTTCTTTATCGATTTGAGCTGCATCAATCGCTTTTTTCGCTGCAATGTACCCCATATGGGATGTTTGCAGCTTATCCGGTGCATATCTTCTTTCTTTTATACCTGTTATTTCATAGAGACTATCAATCGTATCTTTTATAGGTTTTTCTATTTTTTGCCTTTTCTCATCATAGAATTCATTCTTTTCAAAATAAGAATTTTTAATAACCTTTTTCGGGACATAACTTCCTGTTCCCGTAATAATAGAATAGAGTCGTTTTGCCATAATTATACCTCTTATTCATATAAAAATAAATTCACAGTTTTAACAACCATATATATTGGGGAGGATTTAATTTTCTTCCCATTAATAAATGTTTCCTCCCTTTTTAATTATTAATTACACGATTTAAAAGAAAAAGCAAGATAGATTAATCAGAATATGAAGAATTTGTGTAATGCTGATAGAGATTCTCTAAAAAAGAAAAAGAGGGGGTCCGGCTTCCTCAGATAAGTGTTGAGATGTTGAGATGTTGAGATGTTGAGATAGAGAGGATTGACATTTTTCCCCCTGGCTGATATCATGTATATGGATAAATATACAGTGAAAGGAATGAATGATGCCCGGCAAGATAAGTGTTTTCGGAATTGGCAATCCTCTTATGGACTTTATTGTAAATGCCTCTGATGATATTATTCAGAACCTGGGAGTGGTAAAGGGATCGATGAACCTCGTCAGTGTAGAAGAAAAAGAGAAGATTTTATCATTAATAAGCGCGTATAAAAATTTACCAGGTGGCAGTTGTGCTAACACCATGCGGGGAATTGCGTGGCTTAGCCAGTATAATGAAATTGAACAGACTGTATACACAGGAGCTGTGGGCAAGGATGATGTCGGCAGTCTTTATATTACGATGATGGAAAAATATGGAATACTTCCCCTTATTCCCCGGAAAGAAAAAGCGACAGGGATGTGTGTTGCCATCGTAACACCGGATTACGAACGCACCATGTTTACCCATCTTGGTGCATGCGGGGATTTATGCATGGAGGATATTGATTTCAATACCCTGGACAGGGCAGGATTACTCCACTTTGCCGGGTATATGTGGGATACAGAGAGCGAAAAAAAAGCGATTATTAAGATATCTCAATTCTGCCGTGAAAAGGGGATAAAAATTTCCTTTGATCTTGCAGATCCTCTCATGGTTGAATTTCACCGGGAGGAGTTTTTACCCTGGATCCCGGATCATGTGGACATTCTTTTCGGGAACAGGGATGAAATATCGATGATTACCGGATTCTCGGGCGAGGACAGGGAAACTGTTTTACATGCAGGTGAGCTTTCACCCATTGTGGTTATGAAAACCGGGGCAGACGGCTGTATTATGAATCATAATGGAAAAATTATTGTGGCACAGGGGCTAAAGGTAAATGCCGTGGATACGGTTGGGGCAGGGGATGCATTTGCCGCGGGATTCCTCTATGCATATGCACGGTCTCTGGCTCTTGAAACCTGCGCCGGAATTGCGAATAACCTTGCTGCACATATTGTAATGGTTGAAGGATGTGATTATACAAAATTGAATCAAAAAGAGATTCTAATGCCCCATTAGACTTTCATCGATTTTATTAATCATACGGGCAGTAAATTCTTCAAGTTCTTCCGGATCAACGCCGGGTTCAATGTGTTTTATCTTTGTATTTCGCTCTTTTAATAACTCATCTGTTATTGTTAACCCTGCCATAATGAGTAATTTGCAGGGATCGACAGTAACCAGGTTTCCCCTTGCCTCGTCTAATTTCCCCTCAAAATACTGGATGATCTGTTTTAGATGTTCAGGCGTTTCCTTTGATTTCAGGGTTAATGATATTCCAAGGATATTTACTGTCAGATGATTTTTTTCCATTTTATTAGTCTGATTGAGTATTTTGAAAAAAATCAGAATATATCAAGCTCGTTAATGCCCTCATCTTCCAGGGTAACAGTATCGTCTGTTGTTTCTTCCTTTTCTGTAATATTATCCACAGGGTTTTTATCATTATTCTCATTATCCGTATTTTCATCCTGGTCAAAAGATTCCTCTGCTTGAGTATTTTCCCCTTCCTCATCTTCTGTAAATTCCGGTTGTTCTGATTCTGGTTCTTCTATCTTATTTTTTTCCTGCGATGTTTCATTTTCCCGGGTTGATTCTTCTGCAACATCATCCTCAAGTTCATCGAGTTTTGTCAGGACATTAAGGATGCTTTTCTCTATTTCAAATTGCTCACTCTTAAACTCGGTTACCAGGCTTTCAAGATCTTCAACACGTTTCTGGGAACTGTCAATCGCCTTTTTTAAAGCCTTGTTTTCACGTTTTAGTAAACTTATAAGTTCCACTGCATTGTTAATCTTTTTTTCCAGAGCCTGTATCTGTTTAAGATTAATCATATTCTTAGCTGGTCCCCCCGGCAGCTTTCGCTTTTTCGATAAGAGTAAGAAACGCTGCCCTGTCCTCTATAGCAAGGTTGGACAGTATTTTCCGGTTCAGATTTATCCCTGATTTTTTAAGGCCGTTTATAAACCCCGAATATGAGATATCATTGGCCCTGCATATTGCAGAAATACGTGTAATCCACAACCTACGAAAGTCCCTTTTCTTTCTTTTTCTACCTTTAAATGCATTAACATATGCTTTAATAACAGCTTCCTTTGCTGTTTTATAATTCGTACTTCTCCTGCCCCAGAAACCCTTTGCCCGCTTAAGTATTTTCTTTCTCCTGTTTTTCCGCTTTCTGCCATCTACAGCTCTTGGCATATTCTACTCCTTTTCTTACCTGTTTTCCTTCCCTCTGTTATACATCCATCTTTAAAAACTATACGGCAATAATTTTTTTATTTTTCTGACTTCTACAGGACTCAATATACCGAGTCTTCGTAATTTTCTTTTCCTCTTACTGCTTTTTTTTGTAAGAATATGACGAAGCCCCTGTTTCTTATATTTAATTTTGCCGGAACCTGTAACGTTATAGCGCGATGCAGCGCTTTTTCTTGTCTTTATCTTTGGCATTTTCTAACTCCTGTCTTTCTTTGTTTTTGGCCTTAAAAACATTGACATAAATCTCCCCTCCATTTTGGGGGGTCTTTCTACAACATACGTATTTTCGAGTAATTCGAGTATCCTGTTCAATACTTCCTTCCCGCGGTCCGTATGAGCCATTTCTCTTCCTCTGAACCGGATGGTTACCTTTACCTTCATTCCCTTTTCCAGAAATTCATGAATATGTTTGGCTTTAAACTGAAGGTCATGGTCATTTATCCTCGGCTGCATTCGAATTTCTTTATCTTTTTTCTGTTTTGTCCGCTTCTGGGATTCTTTGTTCAATTTTTCCTGATCGAATTTATACTTTCCATAATCAAGAAGCTTACATACAGGCGGTTTGGCATTTGGAGCAACCTCCACAAGATCCAATCCAGCCTCTTCTGCAATGACGAGAGCCTTATCTATTCCCAGAATTCCCATTTGCTCTCCTTTTTCATTAATAAGCCTTATTTCTTTCACCCGTATTCCACGATTTATCCTTAAATCCTTTTTAGCCAATAGACCTCCTTAAATATACTTTTCTTCATATTATTCAGATAAATAGTATTTTGTCAATCATAACTATAAAGTAATTATCCTAAAAATGATAACATGTTTTTAAAAAATGGTCAAAGGGTAATCACGTATTCCTTAAGGAAATTTCGCTTTCCTTAAGGAAATTTCGCTTTCCTTAAGGAAAATTCGCTTTCATTAAGGAAAATTCGCTTTCATTAAGGAAAATTCGCTTTCATTAAGGAAAATTCGCTTTCATTAAGGA
>JAFGQK010000194.1 GCA_016935735.1 Spirochaetales bacterium
AACCGGTTTTCCGGGGTAAATATATTTGAAGGGTGTTTCTAAATCATTGCCCCTATTAGAATTATAAACAGCGCTAAAAGCTCATAACAATTATAATTACTGGTCATCTTCCTCCCCGACTTCTTCCACCATTACCCCGCTGTTTTCATCCTTTTCTATTATATACCGGTTTTCTTCGCTATCCAGGATATACACAATAATCTCGGTTCCTGATTTTACCCTGTAAGGAAACGAGATTTTTCCACCCTCATGTTTCATGGAAAGGAGTTCCGTTATTTCACCCTGGTACTGGCTTACGATAGTAACATCCACCGGGATCGGATACTTTTCCACTATATATTGAAAAATATCAAATATCTCATCTTCGGCAAGCTTCAAAACAGGTGTAATGGTAAGCCTTACCGGTACAAGAGGGGTAATCTCCTCGTCCGGTTCCGGGTTCTGGGCTATAACAATACCTTCCCGGACATTATCCTTTGCCTCACCTACCTCGAAGGTAAAAGGGATATTTCCGAATGAAAGCATTTTTATTACATCCTGATACGATCTCCCGATATACTTTGCTGACCGCTTTTCCTGGCCTTTTGGCCCCTTGCTTACTACAAGATTGATATATGTCACCCTGTTTTCGTATATCGGCGTATCTGCTTTCGGGCTTTGATCCAGGATGGTGCCCTGCGGCGACTCATCAAACTGGTAAATGACTGGTTCCCTGATCTCTATAAGTGCTTTTTCATCCGATGCAAATTTACTCCGCAATTCATACCTGAGCCAGCCAAGGGTTTTGCCCCTGTAATCTTCTATCTTATTTATAACAGGACCCTTGCTTACCACGAGTGTAATATATCTCCCTGCTTTTACCACTGCCCCGGGTCTTGGTTTCTGATCGATAACAATTCCCCGCGCAAACTTTGATGAATGCTTTTCCTGTATTCGTACATCAAGATATTTTTCCTGGAGTTTAAGAATCGCATCAAGAATATCTATTTTCGTCACCTCTGTAGTGGTGACATTCGGGACTTTGATTTCTTCACTTCCCTTTATATTGGTAAAAAAAACAATAAAGACAACAAGAATCATCGTTCCAAAAAGACCGAGAATCAAAAAGAGTGTAATCTTAAAATAACGGGTATCCGGATCATCTGTCCTGTTCGGAAAAAAATCCTTTATTTTATTTATTATCTTTATCATGTCAATCATATCTCTCTCCAAGCCGGCTATTAATGATATCTTTATGTCCGTTCAGGAAATCCTTAAAATCCATTTCCCGTTTTGTCTGTAATTTTAATCGTGATATACAGAGGATTCCGTCCCCGGTCCGGACAAGAATACCGTGGTTTTCATCTACTCCTGTCACCATACCGGGCTTAGCATCCGGTTTTTCAGGAATTGTGTCAATCACCGAAGCCCTGGTAATAACAAGAAGTAATTCTCTGAATGTCGTATATGCCCGGGGCCAGGGGAAATAAGCCCTTACCTTGCGTTCATTGATAACAGCACTCTCGTTCCAATCTATTTTTCCCTGCTCCTTTTTTATAAGCTTGCAATACGTAGCGGCATTTTCATCCTGGATGGTCTCCGCGATTGTATTATTCGAAAAAAAAGTTAGAACCTTCTGGACAGACACTGCACTCAATTCAGAAAGAATCCCTGTAAGGCCGAGGGTTGTCGCATCTGGCGGGACCGGGGTGCGAACCTGTAAAAGAATATTTCCCCTGTCCATTTGCAGCGCAAGTCTCTGTATTGTAACACCGGTTTCTGCATCCCCGGCAAGAAGAACAGCAGGAATAGGTGATGGTCCGCGGAACCGGGGCAGCAGGGAAGGATGAATATTGATGCCCCCCATTGGAAAAAGAGAGATAAAATTCTCCTTAAATATCTTTCCATATGCTGCGACCACCAGGATATCAGGTTTGAGTTTTTTTATCTCATCAATCTCCTGATTATCCAGTTTCACCGGGTCGAATACCTTTAAATGAAGCGAAAGTGCTTTCTGTTTCACCATGCATGGAATAATCTTTCTTCCCCTTCCAGATTCCTTATCCGGGGCAGTGAGTACCCCGCACACATCAAAGTGCCGGTGTATCAATTCAAGGGAAGGAACGGCAAATTGTGGTGAACCTGCAAATAGAATACGCATCAATGTTTGTTTTTCCTGTTGTAAAGATTGATAAGTTTTTGTTTTTTATCCGGATGCAGACGGTCGATAAAGAGAATACCGTTTATATGGTCGAATTCATGCTGAATAACCCGGGCTAACAGACCCTCTGCCTGGATAATAAAATGTTTCCCTTTCACATCCCATGCCTGAATCTTCACATGAGCTGGTCTTGTAATGTCAGCGTTAATCCCCGGAACGCTTAAACACCCTTCTTCGTAATCAACCAGATCGAGGGAAGTCTCGATTATTTCGGGATTTATGAATACCCGGGGTTTATCCTTTGGAATAGAAGTAATAAATAGTTGTCTTAAATCACCGATCTGAACAGAAGCAAGGCCAATACCTTTTGAATATGCCATAATTTCAAACATGGAAGAAATATCTTCTTCCATTTTTTTACTAAAATCCGTGATAATACTCGATTTTTGCTGTAAAAGCTCGTTACCAAGCGTAATAATGTGACTCATACTATGATAAAAGTGTACATAAAGTTGAAAAAGAAGTCAACTATACAGCGTAAAGCTATAAAAGATATTTTATAAAGATTCTTCCTTAAATATGGCGTAAATTCTATTCTATCCTTCTTTTTTCCCAATAATATTATTGAGCTTTTTTAAAAAAAAACAGGTTGCATTCTCAATTGAAAATTATTATAATTTTAGCAAAGTACGATGTATTTTAAAAAAGAGAGGGTCTAAAGGTAGGGAGCTATGGAACCAACAACAGTTTCAATAAAACAACTTCAAAAAATAGTTGATGATTTTAAACAGGGGCTCGAATCTGCGATCGGAATTTATCTCTATAAAGATCTGCGAATACAGATAAGCAAATACAAGGCATCCGGGGCAGAAAGATTCGCCAGACTTTACAGAAACCGGCGGGAGAAAGGTCTTTGTGTTATTTGTGCACAAAAAGTAAGTGACAAAAATCCCCGTACAGGCAAGCTTTACCGGTTATGCAAAGAACATCGGGAAAAAATCGACCGGAAATCTTCCTGAATAAGAAGCTTTGATTAATCAATTTACCACTTTATTCCTGTAATGTACATATACTCTGTAATCTTTTTAAAATAGATAAATTATTATGAAAAACTTGACTTTTCATGCTATTAGGTATAACCTTAAATTAGAGAATAACAAAATTTCAGGAGTTTATTACTGGATCCGGGATTAAAAAAATGGATAAATTTTCTGGTTATGACAGGATTTTTACTTCCCATTGTGATTCATGATATACGGAAAAAGAGAATTCCGGATATCTATACTTTTCCCGGTTGTGCATCTCTTTTCCTTTTACAGGTTCTTTTTTTTCATAACTACCTGATATTTATAGATGCAGCAGCCGGTTATGGATTCATATGGCTTGTCTGGTTTTTTACCGGCGGCAAGATTGGAAGAGGAGATGCGAAATTGTCTGCCCTCATAGCTACGGGCCTGGGGCTGGTGGGATGGGTAATAGCTCTTTTCTGGGCTTCTTTTACCGGGTTAATAACCGGGGTTATTCTCATAAAAATGAAAAAATTAAAAATAAAGGAGGAAATCCCTTTTGCACCGTTTCTGGCAGCAGGAGGTGTGATTTCATTTATAACAAAAGACTTAGTGATGAGGTTATATTATGTTTTTCAATAAGACCAGTATAAAAAGAACAATAAAATTCCTCGCTTTCATTATTCTTCTTTTCATGACACAGGTACTTTATGCAAAGAAAATAGAGAAATTGGAATTTTACGAACAGCCCATTTCAGACATTCTTCTTTCCCTGGCAGGGATAGGCGGGGTTTCCATTGTCCCGGATGAAACAGTTCATGGGAATGCATCCTTTGTATTTATCGATATTGAGTTTGAAGATGGACTAAGAATATTCTTAAATACATATAATTTATATCTTAAGGTAGAAAATGGGATCTACTATGTTTCAAAAATCCGGGCAGATTATAATGCAGCCCTGGATATTATAACAGCCTTTGATGCAGAGGATGTAAATCTGTATCTTTTAGTCGAAGCCCTGGCAAAAGCGATTAATAAAACCATTTTAAAGGATCCCCTTCCCACATTAACCCTCTCTATTCACCAGAAAAACATTAAAGTAAAAGAGCTTCTTGAAATTTTTATTGCCCAGGCAACCCAGTATAAACTTGTTGTATACCCTTCTTATTACCATATTCAATTAATACCAACCCCAACCCCGCTAGCGGATACCGGAACCCCGGCGCCTGACCGGAAGGGGCAATTCTTTCAAAGGGAAGGATCTTTATATAGTATTCAACAGGAAAGAAAACGCTTTAAAGAACTTCTGGAAGAGCTTTTCAGATTGGAAGGGGCAGAATATCAACTTCTTCTTCAGAGAGACATTTTAATTGACTCATGGTTAAGGTTTTATAATAGGCCCTTTGAAGAAATGCTTAGACTTCTCTGTGAACAGGGGAATGCGGATTTTAAAAAAATAAATGATGTTTACTATATTTTCGAGATTGCCCAGCGGGATATTTTGAAAAAATTGAAAGATACAATTGTCATTCCTTTACGGTATATAACTGCCCAGGATCTTCAGCGCCTTCTTCCGCCGGATCTGGGATCAAGTAAATTTTACAGGATCGATATCAATAGTAACCTTATTATTTTAAACGGGAGTCTGGACGAGATTATGTCCATCGCAGACTTTATTGAAATGCTCGATAAACCTCTTGCCACCACCGTGTATTACCGGTATGATCTGAAGTTTTTAAAAGCAGCCAATTTCCAGGCATTACTCCCGGATGACTATAAATTCCTGAAAGTAGTACAGATTCCTGATTCAAATGCAGTGGTAATTCCCCTTACCCCTGAACGGAAGGGGTTCCTCGATGAATATGTTTCGATTCTGGATCAACCCCTCCCCTCTTCCGAAATACATCTAAAGTATATAAAAGCAGAAGACCTGGTAAAGAGTTTGCCTCCTTCCGTAAAAAAAGAAGATATTGTGGAAACTCAAGACCCGTCAATTATATTCTTAAAAGGTCCCCCGGAAAAACAGGAAGAGTTCAAACGGGAACTTTCCATTATTGATCAACCATCACCACAGATTGTCTATCATATCCTTGCTATCTCTTATTCCGAATCAGAGACAATGAACTGGCAGCAGACAGATAATCCCTTTACGTTCAGCGATTCTGCCGCGGTAAACAGTGTCTTTTCCGGGAATATCAGCAACCTGCTTTCCATTAACTTTGATATACCGACTATACTCGGGTATCACCTTGCAGCAAACCTTAATCTGTCTTTGAATACAAACGATACGGAAATTCTCACTGATACCACCCTTTATGCCCTGTCCGGTGAAAAGGTGAGTTTTAATGATACAGAGGTATTCAGGTATTCCGTGGGGGTAACGGATACTACCACCTCCGGTGAATCGACAACAGTAGCCGGACCAACAGAATCAATTGATACAGGGTTTACCCTGTCGATCGAAGGTTGGGCTTCCGGGGACGGGATGATTACGATGGGGGTAGAAGTTATGATTTCAAGCCAGGGGACTTCAACAATTGATGTCTCGGGAGGAAATCTTGGGAATACCTATGAAAAAACGATTAATACGAAATCCAGGACTGAATCGGGAAAACCGATAAAGATCGGTGGTCTTATCCGGGAAAATACAAAAACAAACATTGATAAAATTCCGTTATTGGGTGATATCCCATTCGTGGGTTTTCTTTTTCAGAAGAAAACAGAAAACAAAACAAGGAGTGAGATCGTCGTTTATATTTTGCCCCATATCATGATGTCAGAAGAAGAAAAAGCCGATACCGACAGGCGTCTAAAACGGCTTTATTCCAAATACCTTAGTAAAACGAGGGAAGGAACATAAAAATGGAAGTTATCGATGATTTTGTCCATGATCTTCCAATGGTCCAGGTTTCCCTCTCGGACTTTAAACCCCTTCCGGAGGGAGACCGGCAGTATCCACTGGAATACATAGAAAACAATGGAGTTATCCGGCTAAAAGAGGATGACGATATGGTGTTCGTGGGTGTTGTGGATACGAAAAATTATACCCTGCTGGAAAATCTTAAGAATTTCCATAAAAAGCGGATTATTTTCTGTGCCCTGGATAAGAATGATTTCTCTGCTTACTTAAGCGAGAGGCTGGCTGCCTCGAGTATGGACGAAGAAGGCGCTGAAAAACCGGAAAATGAAAAAATACTTTTAGACAAATTAGCCAATGATGCACCGATCGTTATGCTGGTCAACAGTATTATGATAGAGGCAATCAGAAAAGGTGCATCGGATATTCATATAGAAGGATTTGATGATGAGGTGTATGTCCGGTACCGGATAGACGGACACCTCAAAACTGTTTCTAAAATAGATAAAGACAGGTTCGCAGCAGTAGCTTCCAGACTCAAGATTATGTCGAACCTCAATATCATGGAAAAACGCCTTCCGCAGGATGGGAGAATTTCCGTGCATCTTGGAGATGATGAGATCGATCTGCGTGTTTCAATTATACCTATTGCTAATGGAGAATCTTTAGTTTTAAGGCTTTTTAATAAAAAACGGACACTCCTGAAACTCGGGGAAACAGGGCTGTCAGAAGAACAGCTTGCCGAATTCAGGCATAAATGCAATACACCAAATGGGCTTCTTCTTGTCACAGGACCCACCGGGAGTGGAAAAACCACGACACTCAGTGCAGTACTCCAGGAACTGAACTCGGAACATGTGAAGATTATTACTATTGAAGATCCTATTGAATATGTAACAAAGGGAATCAACCAGATACAGACAAACGAACGTATCGGGCTTACCTTTGATTCCATACTCAGGCGCGTCCTGAGACAGGATCCGAATATCGTTATGGTCGGCGAGATACGTGATTCGGAAACAGCCGAACTTTCTATCAGGGCTGCACTTACCGGACACCTCGTTTTTTCCACTCTTCATACAAATGATTCCGTATCGGTTATCACCCGCTTAAGGAATATGGGGATCGAGCCGTATCTTCTGGCTGCTGTCTTAAGAGGTTCACTTGCCCAGAGGCTTGTAAGGCAAATATGTTCACACTGCAGGGAACAGGTCAAACCGTCGCCTGCAGAAATAGGTCTCCTGAACAGGTTTAAAATTCCTGCGAAAACGCCGATTTTCGAAGGAAAAGGTTGTGAAGAATGTAACGGAACCGGCTATAAAGGCCGGCTTGGCGTATTTGAATATTTCTCCGTCAATCCCGAAGTGGAGGAAATGATTATAAAGGGAGTAAAGGATTCCTTAATAAAAGAGTATCTTGTATCCCGGGGCATGAAGACCCTTCTTGCAGACGGGATTGATAAGATTATTAATGGAGTTACAACAATTTCTGAAGTAGAAAGGGCTGTTTCAGGATAATGCCAATTTATATATGTAAAGTCGTTGACAACAGCGGAAAAACAAAGGAAATAACAAAAGAAGCACAAAGCCAGGATGCACTCATCCTCGAACTTACCCAGTTGAAATATTCTCCAATAAAAATACATGAAGTAAAATCCCGGGAAGAATCGGTAAAAACAGGCAAGCGTTTTTCCCGTGCAGCTATTATTGAGTTTACAGAAACCCTCTCTCTTCTTCTTACATCCGGGCTCTCCTTGAAAGATGCCCTGGAAGTGGTCAGGACTATTTTTGCAAAAGGGCCGGTAAATAAACTTACCAACACACTTATCGAAAAGATAAAAAAGGGCGATTCATTTTACCAGGCACTGGAAAAATACAATACCAGCTTCCCTCCCCTTTACCGGGGGCTTGTTAAAATCGGGCAAAAGATCGGATCTTTGGAAAATATATTTGAAAGACTTTCAGGGTATTTAAGGCAGAGTAAACAGATACAGGATAAACTCATGAGTGCCCTGTCAAACCCGCTTCTTACAATCGGTTTTGCAGTACTCTGTGTAGTGGGCATGGCTATTTTTATCTTTCCCCGCATTAAAAGCATTTTCGAACAACTCCAGGCGGATGTAAGCAGTCAAATTCAATCTTCCATGGCCATGGTGAATGCCTTTTTTGTTTTCGGGAGTATTTTTTTAATTACTGTTATTTCCTTTGTTATTGCAGTGTACTTTATCCGAAGAAGTGAAGGCAGTCTGAGAAAACAGCTTGATAAATTTCTTTTAAAAATACCTATTATTGGGAAAGTTATCTATCTCCAGGAAAGTCTTAATTTTCTCTTTGCCATGGAGACCCTTACCGGAAGCGGGTTTGCTGTCGAGGATGCCCTGCCGGAAGCGGGAAAAGTTCTGGGCAACATGGCCCTTGCTTCAGGTGTTGATGCAATCCGGAAACGTGTTATAAAAGGGGAGCACCTTTCTAATGCATTCTTAAAAGACCCTTATTTTGAAGATCGGATAGGCCGGTGGATGTCTATTGGCGAACGCTCCGGTAAGGTGGAAAAGGTATTCGAGCAATTAAGACGCTATTACCAGGAAGAACTGGATAAATGGTCAACACGGTTTATGGGAATAGTTGAACCTGCATTAACGATTTTTGTCGGGGTAATAGTGATGGTATTTATTCTTGTATTCTTCGTGCCGATTTTCTCAATATATCAAGCCATACAATATTAATTTTGGAGGTAATGTATGCAAAGAAAAAGATCAAAAAGACATCCCTCTTTACTGGTAACGGGATGCAGGCGGAAATGGTTGCAATGCAAAAAAACAAATGGTGAATCCGGGGCAACATTTATGGAAGTGCTTGTCACTATAGCAATTATTATGATTCTTATGACCACCATTGGTCTTGCCGTTGCGCCATTTATATTCAGGGGGCAGGATGTTGCTGCAAGAACAAATATCAAAACAATAGAAACAGCCTTAACTGCTTATTACGCCCAAAACTTTGATTATCCCGAAGATTCTGACTGGAAAAGTGCCGTTCAACCATATATCCAGGGTGGGAAGATACCCCAGGACCCATGGAAAAACGATTATGTCTATGTGAAACCAGGTCCCGATGGTTCGGAATATGGAATCAGTTCAGCCGGAAAGGACGGGATACCGGGTAATGAAGATGATATCAATTCCTGGGAAATGTAATAAAAAGGATAAAGGATACATCCTTCTCGATGTTCTGGTAACACTCCTTATTCTTTCTCTGGTCATGACATCAATATTAGGAGGTTTTTCTCTTATCGGAAATCTTGCAGGCGGCTCCTGGAGCAGGACAAAACAGATTATTCAGGATAGAAATGAATTTGATAAGATACCACGGATTCCTCAGTAAAAAAAAGCATGACGGATTCACACTCATGGAAGTTCTCGTTGCAATGACCATCATGAGTATTTTAGGGTTTACCGTATGGATGGGATTTGCAGTGGCAGTAAATCTCATCCATGCGGTCCCGCAAACAATTGAATTAATGCAGGAGTTTATTGCCCTTGATTCGATTCTGCGGGAACATATTTCCAGGGTAAAACCTCCTTTCTGGCTTCCTGAACTGGATTATTATATAGATTCCACAACCGTTACATTTCCGTATTATGAAGGAGAAGAAGAACAATATCTCCAGATCGAATTTATAGATAATTACCTGTACCTGTCGACCAATGCAAAGGAGAAAAAAGAAGAAGGAGAGGAAGAAGAGACAGAAGAGACAGATTCCGAGGAACTCAGGGAGCTTTATCATGCAGGTCCTTTTACCTATGTCTATTTTAACGAGGTTTCTGAAAAAGAGCTTGGACTCATCGGTCTGGAAATCACGCTAAAACCCGAACACGAAAAAATCGAGGAGTTTGTCATATTTGCACGTATTGGAGGTCATGTTTTTGAAAAACCGTGACAGGGGTTCTTCTTCAATTGTCGTCCTCGCTGTTGTTATGTTTCTTTCCACTGTTTTTCTGGCCATGGTTTTTTTTATCCAGACAAGTCTTGTAGCAGAAATGAAACATAAAAAGGCCACTGAACTCAGGCAGGTTTTTATAGAGGAAGCGCAGGAAGTGATAAAACTGCTCCAGAAAGACCTGGATAAGCGGGAAAATGATAACCCTTTTGATGATGTATGGAGTTATGTAAATTCAAATGAAAACATTGAATTAAAAGATGTAGGAAGTTATCTGAATCCGAACTGGATAGACCCCCAGGTGTTTGAACATATAGATAAAACCCTTCTCCCACCCCCGAATCGCATTATGAAAAGTACGGTTCCCGGGGCAGGCTGGCAGGAACTGGTACAATACTGGTATGATGAGGGAATTCACCTGAATATTAAAGAAGCATACAAGGATTTTTTTGAAGAAGAAGTCATTGAAGAATTCATGACCCCGTATTCCTATTTTAATATCAACCTTTGCTTTCAGCATGTATTGAAAAAATTCTGTCTTATTCGTACGGGAAGTGAAAGAGATGCAGATGATTTTCAAAAAACAATTGATGCAAAGCTTCTTAAGGGGAAAGTAATTCTTGATCAATATGGGGTAAACGGTATTGAACGATGGTTTTTAAAAACATCCGGTGTGGATTTAATGTCATTCAAAAAGATGTATCCTGTACTTAATGCAGTGCCTGTACTTAATGTCCATTTTGTACCGGAAGAAATCTTAAGATCACTTCTTTCCTATAAACCCTTTGGTGTAAGAAACCCGGATATCGTAGCAGACAGTATCATTGCCAGAAGAGAGGACGAGAAGAATAAAAAAGGATTGACTACAAATGATCTAAAAACTATAATTGGTAGTGTTTCAAAATATCCAGGTCCCAGAATATTTCATTACCTGGGAGTATATACTAATTTCTGGGAAATTCGAGTTACCATAGAAGATATGGAATTAAGGTGGGTTATCGCTCGTGTTCCCCCGTTAAAAGAGACAGATGATATCTATTATAAATTGATTGAAGAAAATATCGGACGAATTAAGGAAGAAGAATCACTGGAACCGGAATTTGAGGAATCGGATGAACCGGAAATAATAGATGAGTCAGAAATAATAATAGATGAATCAGGTGAAGATGATTGAAAAATGATGATAATAATGATGCAAATAATTGATAAAGGTACCCGGTTATGAAGGATATAGCTTATGCACAGAAAAATGGCAATGACTTTAAGCTTTTTTTGTTCAGCCGGCAGGAGGAAATAGCACCAACCGGATCTTATAAAGCTCTTATGATGTCCCGGCTGGATTTTTCCGTAATGGTTACTGATATTCCCCCGGTACATCCAAGCGAAATGGGAAACCTTCTTACTTATAAACTCAGAAGCCTGTATCCCGGTGATCCGGATACAACGATATTTGATTACAAAGTAATAGCGAAAAATAAGCAAAAATATGCTGTGTTGTTTATTACTTCCAGGGACACTATAGATAAATATAAAACCATAGCCGGGAATAAACCACTGCTTTTGCCCTTTCCGGCAGTGAATAAACTGGCAAAGCGGTATGAAAACGACAATTGTATCTTCTATTTCTGGAATAAGAACTGGGTTGATGTTTCCATATATGAAAAAGGCGTGTTTAAAACATCAGCTGCAATTAAAAGAGAAAAGGAGACATTTCTGGATTTTCTTAAAATGAAAAATATCCTCCCAAAAGAATATAATGAGTACAGAAATATCTTTATCTGTTTCAGAGATGAATTATCTTTTCTCCAGGATCAGTCCAGGGATTTGTTTAAAAACACAAAGCATGTTCAATTTACCCCTGTGGAAGACACCGTCTCCCTTTTTTCACAAAAATCGGATTATCTATTCCGAAAAAAGAAACAAACATTCCTGTTTTACAAAAAACTCCGTATAGAGATGCTTCTTCTTCCTCTTGTTCTTTTAATATGTCTTCTTTTTAATAAATATATAGATAACAGGGCTACCTATCTTATTACATTAAGAAAAACATTAAATGAGCGTATCCAGATTTACAGGAAAATTCAGGAATATAACGTAAAAAAAGCCAGGCTAAATGAACTGCTGGCACAAAAACCGGCTGATGTCTTTTTCCTTCTCTCCGAGATATCAAAAATATTTAAGAATGAAACGAAAATACGAAACTTTGAGTTTATAACAAAAGACAAAACCATCGGTGTGCAGGGCGGCGGAAAAAAGAAAATTATAAAGGAATATCACTTTATTATAAAGGGGGTCACAAGAGCAGAGACCTTGCAGTATATCGAAATTTTTAACAAAAATCCGTATTTTAAAAATGTCAATATTCCTAATGTTTCGGGTAATGAATTCCATATGGAGGGTATATTTATAAAAGGAGCTCTTGATGACCAGCAATGAAAGGAAGCTTTTATATATCCTTGTAGTGATACTTGTTATATGCGCAACAGCATTATTCTTCTATTTAAGAATTACAATGCAGGAAACGGGACTCAACGATCTGAATAAATCTATCAAAGAGATTGAAAATTCGGTGAAGACCCTCCAGATATCCGGGGATAAGAATGAGGATCTTTTTGCTGAAATTGAAAATATCGAGCAGCAGATAGAGATTGAAAAGAGTAAATTCTATATTTCCGGTGAAACGGATATTGCCAGTTTCGGATTAAAAGTAAAAGACTTGATTATAAAGAACAGATTACGGATAACCAATCAACGGACAATTACCCAGAAGGATGTTAATTTTATCGAGTTCAGTTTCGAAGGAAAAGCAAATGATCTTGCTCAATTTTTAAAAGGGATTTCCGATGCAGAAAAACACTGGCGGGTCGACTCCTTATCCATTCAATCAAAAAAAATAGATGGAAATATCAATGCAAAGATGAGAATAACGTATGAAACAATCAATACAGACAATAATTAAGATTATCCTCTTAGCCCTTATCGGATTAATCCTGTTCTTTTACTTTTTACCGGTAACAATTGAAATCCCGCAGGACATCCTTCATCCCAAAGTCACGAAAGACAAGGATAATGAGGAAGATGTGGAAACGAAAGAGATCATTCTCACGCATCCGAACAATGTTGCTGTTTTATTCGGATGGGTTATCCCTGTACCGACTCCTACTCCAAGGGTGACACCGGTTCCGACCCTAACACCGGTCCCAACCCCTATTACACCGGTATGGTTGAAATTCACCGGTATTGCCATAGTGGAAAATGTAAAATACTATTTATTCAAAGACGATCGATATAATACCCCGATTAAAGTCGCCAAAGGTGTCCCGGATAAGGGCTGGTATTTTGTAAATGAAACCTCAAATGGTTTTCAATTAAAAAAAGACGGTGAAAATTTCTTTGTACCAAAAACCAGATAAAGGAGAACGATGAAATGAAGAGAAAAGCTGTTTTAGCACTATTATTTATTATTATACTGTGTTCATGCTCCAGTGGCCCTTTAAGCACGGGTAAATTTTTCTTTGCCTCCCTTAATGGCAAGATATTTGATTTTGACAATCTTCCATGCAGTGGGGTGCTTGTAACGGTAAATAATTCCATTAAAGTAAAATCAGATATTAATGGACGTTTTCTTATTCCTTCTCTTGCAAAAGGAACTCATAAATTCGTTCTTGCAAAAGAGGGATATGAAATACTTGAGTTTTCCTTTGATTTTCTTAATGAAAACCAGGTTCTCTGGATAAAGATGTTGTCACTTGATCAATTAATCAGGCAAATAGAAGCAAAATTCGACGGAAAGGAATGGGATGAGGCAGAAAAATTGATTAAAAGAGCCCAAAAAATCAAACCTGAAGACTCCGTGGTTATTTACCTTACTTCTATTCTTTATATTCATTATGAAAAATATGAAAATGCGCTGGAGATGCTTTTAGAGATCATAAAGTCCGGAGAAGAAGAGGCGATTGTTTATCTGACAATAGCAGATATTTACCAGTATAATCTGGAGGATCCGGCTAAAGCCCTTGAATACCTTAAGAAATACGTTTCAATAAAATATGATGAAACAGTAAATAAGAGATTAGAGAAACTCCGCAGCAGCCTTGAACCACAGGAAGAATCACAATAGAAAATATAGTACTTGCATTCGGATAAAATCTGTGATAAAATAAAACATAATTGTATAAAAATATAATGAAAGGAGATTTATATAGTGAATTATTTCTACCCTGTTACTAAACCGGTTTAGCAACAGGGATGGAACAAAAAAAATTCATTAAAGTTAAATGGAGGATTTATGAAAAACAAATTAAAAACAATTTTCCTTATCTGCCTTATCCTGCTTCTGGCAGGAATTATTGAACTTTCTGCACAGGGGTTTTCAATCAGTGGGAAAAGGCTCATTGATGCTAATGGAAATGAGTTTATTATCCGGGGTATTTCCCATGCCCACTGCTGGTACACGGATAAGACAAGTGCAATAGCAGATATTGCCTATGTCGGTGCAAATACCGTTCGCCTGGTCTGTAGTAATGGTGTCCGCTGGACACAGACTGATTCCAGCCAGTTATCAAACATCATCAATCTGTGTAAACAGAATAAACTCATCGCCATGCCGGAAGTCCATGATACAACGGGATATGGTGAAGAAGGGGCTGCCTGTACCCTGTCCCAGGCAGTGAATTACTGGAGAAACATGCAAAGTGTATTGAACGGGCAGGAGGCATACGTTCTTATTAACATCGGGAATGAACCTTATGGAAACAACAACTATTCCAACTGGGTGAATGATACAAAAAGTGCCATTCAATCCATGCGAAGTGCAGGATTCAATCATACCCTGGTTGTTGATGCCCCGAACTGGGGTCAGGACTGGTCATTTACCATGCGGGACAATGCACAGTCTATTTTTGATGCAGATCCGGCCAGGAATACCCTCCTCTCTGTGCATATGTACGGTGTTTTTGATACTGCTTCCGAAGTCCAGAGTTACGTTTCCAACGTAACCGGTAAGGGGCTTCCTCTTATCATTGGTGAGTTCGGACATAATCATTCTGACGGGAATCCGGATGAGGATGCAATTATGTCCAACGCCCAATCCTATGGTATCGGTTATATGGGGTGGTCCTGGTGCGGAAACAGCAGTGATGTCAGTTACCTTGATATGGTAAACAGCTGGAACCGTAATAGCTTAACATCCTGGGGAGATAGAATCATTAATGGTGCAAATGGGCTAAAGCAAACATCCCAGATATGTTCAGTGTATTCCGGTGCAACTCCCACCCCGAGTAATCCCCCGACCAATCCGCCCGGGAATCTCGGTGATACGAATGGGGATAATGATATCAATATTGTGGATGCGCTTTTGATTGCCCAGTATTATGTGGGTCTGAATCCCTCGAATTTCATTATCGGAAACGCAGATACAAATTGTGATGGTACTGTTAATATTGTGGATGCGCTTCTCGTTGCACAATATTATGTTGGCCTGATAACAAGCTTCTGTTAATATGAGCCTGGACGAAGGAAGCGTCTATGATATTTTGTCCAGGCCATGTTTTACAATGTTAATGCCGTAAAGCATAGACTATATGTATTTAAAAAGAGTAATCCAGGCGGATTACTCTTTTTTTATCTTCCAGTAAAAGAATGAATAAAAAAAGAAAATTTGTGGGTATTTTTTATAGACTATATTCCTTGACTTTTTCGTATTTATCTTTACAATAGTCAACAAATGAAAAGGGCAGGTCTTTTTGTTGTTTCCGTTATCTCTTTTCTTCTTGTTACTGCATGTGATTCAATCCCTGTGCCATCAAAAGAAGCCGGTTCCCTGCTTGTTGTTGCCAGGACTTCCGGCATTCAGCCGGAAGAAAATACAAACGAACATACAGTTCTGCTTCAAGGTGATTCTTTCCTTACCTTTTCGGGTCCTCTGGAATTCTCTCTTCCCCTTGCAAGTAAACAGTGGTCATGTGCCTTGAAAAAACTGCCGCCAGGTGAATACACCCTGCGGTTGAATGCCGGCACTCTTCCCGGTAGTATTGAACGTATTGTCATTCCACAGCAGAGTGTTTTTTTGTTTCCCTATTATTTTATATATACTCATGAAAATATCCTTTATATCCGTCCCGTGGGAGCGGAAGAACAGAAAAAGGCGATTAATTCCTTATCCGGCTATGTAGGATTGGAAAAATGGTTCGGTCATGAGTGGACAGGGTTTGGGGCTTTTCAGCCTGAATTAATTCTTTCAGGAAGGAAATATATTATTACCATAGAATCCGAGCCGGGTGAGGCGGACATCTATATTGATGATGAATACAGGGGAAAAACCAACCAGACCCTGGAACTTTCCGAGGGTAAATACTTACTCACACTCACAAAAACAGGATTCCGGCCATACAGAATCATGGTGACTGTCAATAAAGAAACAACAATCAAAGGAGAACTTATTAAGATAGCAGAAACTGAATCTTCCCTTGAAAACAAAGACAGGTTCAGTATTCTTGTCCTCCCATTTCATAATCTTGGGGATGAAGCAGATAATCTCTATTCAGATGTATTAAAAGATGCTTTTGAACTGAATTTTTCGTTATCTGCCTCTCTTGAGGTTTTAACACCAGACACTGGTTCTTTAACTCCTTCCGATACAGAGAATATGGATTTTACACTGGCAAATCAATATGGTGCAGAACTCGTTCTTGCAGGCAAGTATTATGTAAAAGGAAAAAGACTTTTTACCCATATTTGCTTATATGATGTAAAATCCGAAAGAATAAAACTGGCAGAAATTTATGAAAGCTCTACAGGGCTTACTATTTTAACTGCCATCGACGAGATGTCCGTATCATTTCTGGATGCCGTGACAAAGGTTCTGCCGGATACCGGGGAATCGATCATAGAAGAAGTAAAAATCCCGGAGGATAAGATCCTTGAGTATGAAAAGGAATTATACCGGAAAAAATTGATAAGCAGAAGGCTTGAAAACAGAAATATTATGACATTATCCGGAGGGATTGGCGGGACATGGGATACAATCACTATTAACGACCGGGAAAAAGCCAGGCTATTTGATGGGGGTCCTCCATTATGTTTACGATTTAAATATGAATACCTTTTTACAACATATTTTTCACTTGGCGCAGCCTTTGTTCCTGTGTTCGGTAATATCCGCCTGGAAGATAAATATATCAATGTTATGGATTTGAGTTTATTCCTGGGCCCGAATTTCCTGCTTAATTCAGTAATAACAGATATCTATATTTCTCCATTACTGGGATTTACCTTCTCTCCCGGAATAAACCCGGATATGGAAATAACACCGGAAACAATCGGCCCCTTTTTTTTAATGGGATTAAATATAGAATCCGGTCTGCGTTTTTATCCAGCATGGAAAATAGAAGGAATACCTTTGTTTTTTACTACCTTTTTCAGCATGGATCTCTTCCAGTACCGTTTTGGCGGCGGATATGATCCTGAACCGGTAAATATACAATTCCTGATACATATTGGTGCAGGGATAGGTTTATGAAGATATTTTTTCGATTCCTCATTATTCTGCTCTTTATAATCCCTGCTTCTCCTGTTTGTTCCGATGATTCCACGGATCTCGTACCAAGAAGAATATATATTGAAAACAGGATAACATCCACAGAGAACTCACTCCTGTTACCGGTTCCCGGCATGCTTTTTTCACTGATAACAAGTATTGAACCGGTGATTCAGGTTAAAGAAAAAGACCGTGCCAATTCGATTATAACTGCGATGATTCAGAAAAAAAGTGATAAAAAGATTGAATTGATAATACAGTTGTACGAGAATGGGAAAAGAATAAAATCTTCGGAATTTATCTATGAAAAGGAAAATTTAAAATTCAATAAACTCCACCTTTTTTTAAAATCCACTGCAGAGGATTTTGCTGGCTTCCTTGGTCCTGTTAAGCCGGAAACAGTGATGATTGATCTTATCCAGGATGAAACGACAAAAAGGGATTTCTCGGAGATTGAGTTTGAAAAATCCCTCTCTTACCCTTTTGAGCTTACTCTCTGGTCGTCCATAGTCTACAAATCGATGGATATTCAAGATAATGCGGATATAATGAGACTCTATTTTGTCGCTCCCCTTCCCCTATGGCTCGATTTTGCCTGGAAATTCGACAGGAATCAGGCAGTCTATGTTTCTCTTCGCATGGATTATAACACTTATCAATACTTTGATTATGAAAACATTCATGATATGGATGGATCAGAACGACGAGAAATAAAAAGGTCTGAAAACTTCTCTATTTATGGAGGGATCGGGTACATGTTCAAACCGCCCGGAAAATTTTCTGCCGGATTTTCCCTTTCCCTTTACCTGGGTGGTATCAATATAAAAGCGGTTGATTCTATTTCATATGAATCGGATGGATTAAGCCTTGAGCCAGGGGAATCGGAATGGGTGATGGATTTATTCTTCTCACTGCAACTCATTTCCAGTTATAATATAACAAAATACTTTTCCGTACATGCAAGAACAGGTATATTTCTGGGTCTTACCAATGTATTCAGTCTATTCGGGGCAGAGCAATATTATGAAGCAGGGAGTTCAGCCGGTGGCGTCGAGATTCTCTCGATCGGTGTATCATACAGATTATAACCAGTTTTTAAAATGTCCCCGTGTCCTGGCACTAGAACAAATGCCTGAACTTGTTCATGAGTTCTACCCGTGTCTGCACATTAAATTTCTTATAGATATTATAAACATGGGTGGTCACTGTTCTTTGTGAAATTTTAAGATGATAACTTATTTCCTTATTTAATAATCCTTTTGCAAGAAGTATGAGTACATCCATTTCCCGGGCAGTAATATTATGCTCGGCACACATCCTGTTAAAATAAAAATATTCTTTTGTAGATTTTTTATTGACGGATATATTTTCTATTGTCTCCATTAAACGCTTCCCAAGTAATGATATATTCTTCTTTCTGTCTTTTATCCTGTATTGAATAATGGTCTTGATTTTGGCAATAACTTCATCCAGAAGAAAAGGTTTATAAATGTAATCGATAGCCCCTTCCGACAGACCGCGAATTTTTTCATCTATTGTATTCTTTGCAGTAAGAAAAATAAAAGGAATAGTATTATAATCTTCATTTTTCTTCAGGGTTAAAAGAAACTCATGACCATCGATTCCATCCATCATGACATCGGAAATAATAATATCCGGCAGGGGTATTATTTCCAGCTTTCTTAATGCTTCTTTTCCATTACAGGCAAGATATACATTATACTCTTCTCTTAAGCTGGTTTTAAAGAAATAGAGTAATTCTACATTATCATCAACAATAAGAATATTATCTTTATCGGGACTTAATTCTTCTTCTTCAAGATCGTGTATAATATAATCCACAGGGACAGTGTATGGTATATTCCGTATCATTTCTTCATCTGCCGGGGTATGAGATTGAGTAATAATTGAAACAGAGGTCCCTTTGTTTTCTTCACTTTCAATCCGGATATCTGCACCTATTGATGTTGCAATCTGTTTAGCAATAAAAAGTCCCATTCCCATTCCCTGTGTTCCCGCCTTTTTATGGGAAAGTTGATAATATGGAAGAAAAATGTGATTCAATCTTTCCCTGCTTATCCCGGTCCCATTATCCTTTACACAAAAAATCACCGAGTCATTTTCTTTTTTCAGTGAAACGAGAATTTCTCCTCTCCTGTGTGTATATTTTATTGCATTATCCATAATATTATTGATGATCCTGTCAAATGCATAAGGATCTGCTTTTATGAAAATACCCGGCATTATCGTTTCCAGTATGGTAATATTCCTTTTTCTGGCTGTTTCTTTAAAAAGGATTATCCTGTTTTGAATAAATTCTGAAAGATCAACAACCTGATTATGATTATAAATAATCTGCCCGCGCTTCAATTTTTCTACATCGAGATAATTGGTCATATTATTTATTAATAGTGTAATATTGTGTTTTATAATATTCAGGTCCGTATCCATTCCTGCTTTTTTTATATAGTTGTCCAGGTAATTCTGTATAAGGGTTAATGGTGTTTTTGTATCATGAGCGAGATTAATAAAGAATTGTGTTTTCTGTTCATTTGCTTCTTCCAGTTTCTTCTTTGCATGTTCAAGTTCAATTGTCCGTTCCTGTATTTTTGCTTCCAGATCAGATGAATATAACCGGATTTCTTCGATATACTCTGCTGCTTTGAGTGTACTGCTTAACTCACCTGCCAGGGTTTCCTGTTTGATTAAATCCAGGGATTCAGTATCGCAGAGAAAGAAACCGAGAGGTTCATTTTGAAGAAAAAGTGGGAAAACAGTAAGGGTAAATCGCTCCTTTGCTTTTTTTAATCCCCCCGGAATCAACTGCCGGGATGGAAAATACGGGGCTTTTGAATCGACATCCAGGCTTTGATCTTTATTATATGAGACAAGGAGTCTTGCATAGTTCCGGTCTATGCTGTTTTTATCAAATAAACATATATATAATGTTTTTACCCCGAGTTCACTGAATTCATTAATTAAAAACTTTTTTAATTCCTCTATTCCTTTTGTGGAAATTAGCCATAAACTGGTTTTTTTGTAGGTAACATCCCTTTCCTCTGCTTTTTGTAATAAAAAAAGAAAAACACGTTCGGTAATCGGACCAAGAGAAAAAATTATTTTATTAAAAAGATTATGCAGGCATGTTAAAAGACCGGAATCACAATAATTTCCGGCTATTGTAAACAGTGTAGAAACAATCGTATATATTTCAGGTATGGTGATGCCATGTTCCACTGCCTGGAGGAATACCCTTTCAAGTGCAATCATAAAAGCATCTTCGGATTGCTCATCGATCCAGGTGATAAATGCATCAATAAGATGTTCAATCCATTTTTTATTTGAAATTTTTCGTGTTATTGTATATTCCAGGTTGTTCAATATAATCTGTGTCATTTTCTTTGCCGTGAGTATGCCTTTTTCTCTTTTGCTATTGTCCGTACCAGCCAGTACTGGTATTGATGTATTAAATTCCCGGATATCATAAGGCCCGGTACAACCACAGGAATGTCTGACCACAAGTCTTGTTGGAAGATATATGGTTTCCGGGGCTTTATTGTTTGTGAGTATGGAAACCATTAAACCCATTGCTTGATAACCCATTTCAAACATCGGCTGTTCCACAGTAGTAAGAAAAGGCAAAACCCCGCAACTTATTTTTGTATTATCAAATCCGCCGATTTTAACATCCTCGGGCACACGGATACCGCGTATATGTAATTCCTCCATTGCAGAGATAGCCATATAATCATTTGCACCTATAATAGTATCAAAATCAATGTTACGTTTATCAATAAGTGTGCTTACTGCTTCTTTCCCGGCAATCTTGCTGAAATTCCCCGGCATAATAAGCCCGGGATCATACGGAATATGATACTCTTCCAGAACCTTCCTGTATTCATCCAGCCTTTGTATTGCATCCGGATTTTCTTTCGGACCACATATATATGCGATTCGTTTTGAGTTATGTTTTTCAATAAAATGTGCAAGAAGGTCCCTCATTCCCATGCTGTTATCCACGATAATGTTATGCTTTCCCTTAAGAACAACACCGATACTCACCACCGGAAGAGAGGAAAAACGCTTAAAGAATTGATTTATTTCCTTAACCCCGATAAAATGGCCAATGGAATTGCTTAAAGCGATAATTCCATCAATATTCTCTGCACTTACCAGATCATAAAGAGTATTTTTTTGTGCATAGAAATAAAGCGGAGATTTTACTGCACCCCCCTCAAAACAAAGAAGATTAACATTATAATCCTTTGCAGCTTCAACAATACCTTCACTAATCTGATAAATATAGGCTTCAAAAAAAAGGCTGCCGAGAAAACCGATAGTAAAACGCCGTGATTGATGTTTTTTCGTGCTTTTTTGTTTCATTAACGTATACTCGTATTATATACCTTGTTACTTATTGACTATTAGAAACTCTTATACTTTTGTATAGCATAATATAAGGAGGTTCTTGCAAAAATACCATATTTACTGCAAGAACAAACCTATACAAAAGTGGAGTATTTTAATTCCTTTTAATATAATAAAAATACTCCAAAGCCAATTGCAAAAAATCTATAACTGTTACTGGATTTTTGCAATTGGCTAAAAGAACACAAATTATTTCACTATTATCACTATTTTATTATATCCTTAATTTTTTAAAATTATGTTTCATTTTCTTATCATATCTGACATCTTTTTTATAAAATATTATCTTTCTACGAATAATTACGTAGAAAATCCCATATTAATTTATTACGACACATGTTGTTTTACTGTTGTATAATAGTAACAGCAATTTAAAGAATGTCACTGTTACGTTTGTTTATGGGAAAAAGACACCAGGTGCAGGACCCGGGGCTGTAAATCAATAAGAAGGGGCAGGTATATTATTTATACTCAAAAAGAAAGGAGGAAAAAAGTTTACATTGGAATTGTAGTGATAAATCAAATTTTTTAATAATATACTATTAGAAAGGAAAAAAGATGAAAAAAAAGGTAATTTTTAATGTAGTAATTATTGCTTTACTGGCAGCTTTTGCTGTTCAAGCCCAGGAGACATGTGAAAAATACGGTATTATTGAGGTGAGTGGCGGGCAATATATGCTGGCAAACAATGTCTGGGGAGCAGATACAAGGCAGTGTATCCGTTCAACAGGATCGACCGGTTTTACTGTTTCCGTATCTGAACACAACCAGGGTTCTGTTGCTGCCTACCCTTCTATCTGGAAAGGTTGCCACTGGGGGGATTGTACAGTCAATAGCGGGATGCCGGTACGCGTAAGCAGTGCCGGGAGTGCAACCTTCAGCTACAGTGTAAGCAGTTCACGGCCTTCCGGGGACTACAATGTTGCCGCAGAATGCTGGTTAAGTGCAAGCTCTGATTCCAGCGATGGATATAATGGTGGTGCTGAAATTATGGTGGTCCTCGATTATCGTAACATGTACCCGGCCGGTTCCCAGATCGGGACTTTTAATGGCCACGATGTGTATTATGCCAGTGTCGGGTGGAATTTTCTGACCTATGTAAAAACCGGGCGAAGTTCGGCAAGTGGTAATATGATGGATTTTATCAATGATGCTGTATCCAGGGGATACGTGGATAGATCATGGTATCTCCACGACATGGAAGCAGGATTTGAAATAATGAAAGGCGGACAGGGTCTTACCTGTAATTCATTCTCCTTCTCTGTCGGCGGCGGAGGACCCACAACGACGACAACTTCAAGCGGAGGCTATACAACCACGACAACATCATCCGGCGGGGGGACAACGACATCGTCCGGCGGCGGGGGTATTGGCTGCGGTATCTGCAACTGGTACGGAACTAATTATCCAATATGCTGCACCACACAAAGCGGGTGGGGCTGGGAACAAAACCAGAGTTGTATTTCCCAGAGTACCTGTGATTCCCAGGGTGGTACAACAACCACATCCAGCGGCGGCGGTACAACAACAACGACATCCAGCGGTGGTTCCACCGCAACCCCGGCACCGACAGTAACACCGGCACCGACCCCGACTCCCGGTGGTGGAGGCGGCGACATTTGCAGCCCCAGTACCTCCATATCGATTCCCTTTACCCAGGATGGGTCAGGAAATTTTTGCTGGGAAACATCCAGTCTCGGCAGGTATATCAACTCCTGGAATGTTTCAACGCTGGAAGTAAATGGTGTTGATTTTACCAACAAGTATGTGAGTTCCAGCAACTACCCGGCCCAGGTAAATGGCAAGTATTACATCCGTTATGTGGCTAATCACGGGTGGAGCCACTTTGAAATAAGAAATTAATGAACCGGTAAAACCGGTAAAAAGGACTGCCTGTAAAAACAGGCAGTCCTTTTTTGTTATTTTTCATCTTAATCAAACACTGTTATACACCGGTAGAAACGGGAGATTTTTATAGTGATGCCCGGAATGCCGGGCAGAAGTAAGCACGATCCCAGACCTGCATACCGGGTGCTGTCTTTCTCCAGAATCAAAGAATGTTTTTCTTCACAGCTTTCAATAGTCTGAATTTTCCCAATATATTAATTTCTGGTCAATCAACCGTTTCATTATGATCACCACCTTATCAAAATTATAATGAATGAGGATATTCCAGGTAAAAAAAGATTTATTAATTATCTTTACCGGTGATATTTGGTTGTCTTATACTTTATAGTGCACAGCATTGGCTACGCCCACAACCAAAATCAAGAAAAGCAGGAAATGAAGTGGGATAAAACATACATATAAAACCATGTATGATCCGGCCAACGCCAGTACTACCAGGTCGAAAATCCTGGAATAATACCTGCTATTTTCGCCTGGAGCAAGTACAGGATAGATTCCAGATATCCGTGTAAGGAGTTATTATGCAAAGAAAGTATATGGTTTATTATCAAATACTGTTTTTTAGTTTTCTTTTTTTCCCCCTTTCACTTTATGTTTTTTCAGACCAGGTTCTTACAGAAAAAGGACTTCACATCTCTGTTAAGATGCAACCCCGGGACCAGGAGGAGTTCATAAGTTTTGAAGTGAAGGTAGAGAATCTCACCAACCAGCCCAAAAGTCTTTCCGGCACCATAGTCGTTTACAAAAAAGAATCAAAGCAAAAAATAGGTGAAGGGATCGTTTTTGTGGGTGTAAAGCCGAAGAAAACAGTAACGAAAATTTCCTACGCCTTTCTGGACCAGGTGGTGAGTGCAGGCAACTGGGAATTTATCGTAGATGTGGTATATGATTTTATTCTTGAGGACGACACTTCATCAGATACTACATCAATGGAAGATACCTCTTCAGACGATATACCATATAACAATGATGAGGAGTATGAGGATGATACGGCAGATGATATTAATACAACCAGTACAGTGGAACCGGAAGTAACAGAGGAGAATAATGATTCCGATTTACCCGGGGAGGATATTTCCGGCATCCCTTCGTTCAGTGAAAAGGAACTGACAGATAATTATTTTTTTATTATGGCAAAGCACAGCGCCTACTGCATCGAAGTGGGCTGGGCCAGTATGGATGACGGGGCACATGTCTTTCATCAGGCATATTACGAAGGTCCGAATGAAAGATGGACGTTTGTCCCCCCACAACCAGAGGTATCTGTGATGCCCGGACACAGGTGTATTGTTTCTGCATCTTCGAACATCGAAAATCACTTTCATTATCTGTTCCCTTTGAATGTACTGAAATATCTGCAATAAAGTATAATTCCAATAGAACTGGTTATCAATAGAAATTGTTCGAAACTCCTTAGAGAGGGAACCTCAATTACTGTTTTTACAAAGTGGTCTAAACTAAAAACAGCAAAATCTTCTCTGTACGATTCCCAATAGATATAATAACTTTTCCAGTTATTCATAGGGCTTGACAAGAATTATAGCTTGTCCTATCATTAAAACATGAGTAAAATTCATAAAGCAATAGAAAAAGGCAATATAAAACTTGCTGCCAAGCTTTTTACACTTGATAAACATGGTTGTCTGAAGATTCCTGATCTAAATGAGGTTGATAAAGCAGGTAATACTCCACTAATTCTGGCTATCCAGAAAGGAGTAAAGCAAATTGCAGAAAAATTAATTGAAAATAAAGCTGATCTTAACTTGCGAGACATTGAAGGAAGAACACCGCTATTACTCGCAATTATAAATGATTATAATGACATTGCGGAGTTGCTTATTGAGAATAAAGCAGATTTAAATATTAAAGATAATGATGGAAACACTCCCTTACTAAAGGCCATAGAAAAAAACAATAAAGCATTAACAAGCCTGCTTCTAAAAAATAAAGCGAAACTAAATGTAAAAAACAAGTCCGGATTAACCCCATTATACCTGGCAGTAAAAAATAAAGACATTGAACTGGTGAAATTATGTATAGACAACGGTCTGAATGTTAATACAAAAACAGCTGGAAAAACCACGCCTTTAATGTCAGCAGTAAAAAATCGCCAGAGTGAAATTGCTAATATTCTAATTGAAAACGGAGCAGATGTAAATGCAAAAGGCAGAGATGGCAATAGTATTCTGGCCAATGCTGTAGAAAAAAAAGATAGTGAACTTGTTAAACTGTTAATAAAAAACGGTTCAAATGTTAATGAAAAAAATAATTATGGTTTGACACCATTACTACTGGCGGTCAGAGAGCATTGCACAGATATTGCTATTCAATTAATTAAAATTGGTGCAGATTTAAATGTAAAGTATGCTAAAGAATATACACCCCTGATTGTCGCTGCACGTAATGGAGACATCCGTATATTAAAAGAATTATTAAAAAGCGGAGCTGACCTTTACTGTGCAAATTTCAGAGGGGAAACAGCTTTTGACTTAGCAAAGAATAATGATGTCCTGAAACTTCTAAATAAAGCAAAAGAAACTAATATTTTAAAAATCAAACAACTGCACTTATTTATTGAAGGCAGCGGAAACGATAAACTTGTCAATGATATAATAAAAGAATTACACCCAGAATATTTAAAAATACCTGATTTGAAAATCTTCAGATATGACACAAAGGAATGGCCGGAAAATATTTTTAATCATGCATATATTATTATCCAAATAAATCATAATATTGGACTAACCGAACATAACTGCTTGATTCAAGACGGAAATGCATATGGAAAAAAAATATATTTAGTTATGATAAAAGAATAATGGAAGATTAACCCAGTTATTACCCCGTCAAAATCCTGATTTTCTTTTTATTCTATTTCCAGATTCTTATATATTTGCCTTTTTTTACTTTTTTTGTATGTGCGATATTGAAGAAAATAATCAAGCCACTATCAATTAATATTTTATTTCCTTTTTTTACATCAGAAAGAGAAGAAACGTCATTTTGAATATATTCTACAGTTCCACAAGGATTCTATCTGTTTAATTTTCTGCTTTTTTGATTCATTTAACACAGACCTGGGTAATCGAACAATAATATTCGGATCATACCATTCTGTTAACCGGGGTTCAGAACTCGTCATTATATGGATGGGCAAACCTGCACAAAATAATATTTTGTGCAGGTAATTGTTGATGTATTCTAATTTGAGACACTTTCGACATTGGACGGCTCGGATTCACCTGTTCCGTTTACTGCAATAATTCTGTAATACCATGTCCCGCTGCCCGGGTTATCCGAATACAATGGGAGTTTCGCAACCAGCTGGCCGTCATAACTGGTATTCTGGATATCAGTGACATTTGATGCGATTGTCGACCAGCCGCCGCCGGATGAACTGCTTCGCTGGATATTGTAATGGGTTGCGCCTGCCGAACCCTGCCAGTTGATGTTTGATGGTAAAGAGACAGGCAGCAGAACAGGAGCCGGCGGTACCGGTTCTGCGGGAACGGATTGGCCCATGATCTGGTATGCCCCGTTTCTCATGATACTGAAGATATTTTTTTCATTTGAATCAAACCCCGGGTACTGGAGAGAATCTCGTGTTATAACATAGGACATATACCTTATTCCACACTCCTTTAGTACGAAAATCCTGCATTTTACCCTAAGTCCAGGGTTCGGAATTTGTCTTGATAAAATCAATCAGTTCATCTACATGGGTAAAAGCAAGGCATAAAACAGTATCTGCGGCTCCATAGTAGATGGTAATCCGTCCGGTTGATGCGTCAAAAAGAGATGCACAGGGAAAAACTACATTCGGTACGTCACCAACACATTCATACTGCATCTGGGGTGATATCAGGTAAGGTGTTGTTCTGTACAAAACCTTCCAGGGTTCATCAATATCAAGAAGTGCTGCACCCATACTATAGACAAATCCATTACATGAAGTCAGGACACCATGGTAGATAAGCAGCCACCCCGCTTTTGTTTCAATAGGGACAGGCCCGGCTCCTATTTTCGTAGACTGCCATCCGTTAGTGGTGGACATGACATGGCGATGGCATCCCCAGTGAATAAGATCCGGGCTTTCGCTGTAAAAAATGTCACCAAACGGTGTATGCCCTGTATCGCTCGGTCTGTTAAGCATGGCATACTTGTTTCTTATTTTTTTCGGGAAAAGAACCCCGTTTCTGTTATAAGGGACAAATGCATTTTCCATTTGATAATATGTTTTAAAATCGGAGGTATATGCAACACCGATTGTATATCCGTGGTATACATTACACCAGGTAACAATAAAACGGTCATCAATCCATACAACCCTGGGATCATATCCCTGTTCAAACCTGCCGATCTCCGGATCATCACATTGAAAAGATATCGGATCATTTTCAATTACCCAATTAATACCGTCTTTGCTGAATCCTGTATGGAGTTGCATTCTACGGGATCTGCTGTCACAACGGAATACCCCGGCAAAACCCCCGTTAAAAGGGACTACCGCACTATTGAAAATACTGTTGGATGAAGGAATCGCATCTCTTAAAATAATGGGATTTTCTGAATACCTCCAGACCACTTTATGACATCCGGCAGGTCTGTCCTGCCAGGGTATATTCGGGAGTGACTGACCGATAATTGTCTGATTCTTCTGTAAACTCACTATAATTCTCCTTCATTCACTTAATAAATTTATTTTATAATTCAAAAGCTGTATACCTATAAAAAATTCTTCTTATTCTTTTGAATAATGACAATAACATGGTGAAATGAATTTCAATAAAAATACAGGTATTTTCCCATATTGTCAAGGGATGTTTATATACCATTATACCATTTCACCTGTATTCCCCTTAAATGAAATACCTGCCTGATAACTCTCGTTTTACCGGTTTTTTCCCATAACCTGAGTAATGTTAATGAATCTATGATAAACCATCGATGAAAAAAGCAGGATTATATAAGAATCTTAATTAGTTTCTATTGATTAATTCAAGATTACTTTCAGTGAAAAGAAATAATTTATACAGAAGCCGGGAATCCAGGAAAATATTATAAAAAATAACGTAAAACAATTATCTTCCTGGATTCCTGGTTTCCTTATCCAAAAATTCTTTAAATAATTGTTAATTAGTTCTTGTCGAGTTGCAATTGAAGCATGATGAGGAGAAATTGAAACAACAATAAGTTCCGCTAAAAAATGCTTTAAAACCGGGAAAGCAGCTGCTGCGGGGATGCAGGTTCTTAATAGATAGGACCCCGCAGCCTGCCGCAAACACTAAATCTTAAAGCCGATAAAAAGGAGAAAAAAAACATGATTTTTGCAATTACTGCAACGATATCCATTCTCATGTTTTTTATAAATTCCAGTATATCCATATCCTGAAGTAAATAAAACCCGGATAATTTCAGATGAATTCAGGGTGGAATTTCAGGTGGATTAGTAGGTTAAGGATTATTCCTTCTTATTATTATTCTCATACATGGACCACTTCGCTGCCTGGTGTATTAAAGCGGTGTTATCCCTTATACCGAGTTTTTTCTTTATATTATAGCGGTAGGTCTCGATGGTTTTAATACCAAGATGGAGTTCATCTGCTATTTTCTTTGTCGAAAGGCCGCGCCCAAGAAGCTGAAAAACCTCGAGTTCACGGCTCGATAATAATTCAATCGAAGATTTGCTCTGCTTACTCCCGGCAAGCAGTCTCTTTAAAAGCGGGAGTCTTATTTCTTCGCTGACAAAAATTTCCCCTCTTAGAATGCTTTTTAATGCATCTTCAATCTTTACTGTTTGCTCAGTTTTCATCATATAGCCGGAAGCACCTGCCCGGAGCACATGATCTGCATAAATCGTTTCATCCAGTTGGGAAAAAACGAATATTTTAATACCCGGATGCCTGAATAATATATCCTTTATAAGCTCAATACCGCTGCCTTCATTAAGAGCAATATCAAGAATAATAATATCCGGTTTGACACCCTTTATCTGCTCAAAAAAACCTGCTGTATTACCGGAAGCCCCGCATACATCGAATGTCTTCATCTCCTTAATCAGAACTTCCAGACCTTTCCGTACAATAGGCTGATGATCAAAAATAAATACTCTGTTTCTGGCTTTCACTGTTTATAATGTAATATATTCGGGATTCTTTTTCAAATTTCCGTATGATTACCCGGACAGGAAATGAGAAGCGAATTTAAAAAAAGTAAAAAGTGTATCTTCTCTGTGCCCTGGATACATGATATCTTATGAAAATGGATATGCTTGTATCGGTGATTATCCCGGTTTACAACCGCATGGAATTCTTAAAGAAGGCTATAACCTCTGTTGAATCCCAGACATACAGGAATTATGAGATCATTATCGCAGATGACGGTTCAAACGATGAAACAATAGAATATATAAAAACCATTCATCACAAATACATCTGCCTGAACCATACAGGGAAACCCGGTCGTGTAAGAAACAATGGTTTTTTAGCTTCCAGGGGAGATTATATTGCTTTCCTGGATTCTGATGATCAGTGGCAGCCCGGAAAACTGGAAGCACAGGTCAGATTCTTTATACAAAATCCCGGAATTCTCATTTGCCATACACGGGAAATCTGGATAAAAAACGGGAAAACCATATCACAGAAAAAACACAGGCATAAACGAAGCGGTTATATTTTTAATGATGCTCTGGTGAAGTGTATTATAGGGCCTTCCACTGTTATGTTAAAAAGAAAGCTTTTTAAAGATTCAGGGATGTTTCACCCGGGGCTGGAGATTGCGGAAGATTATGAACTCTGGCTGCGAATAACTGCTCATAATCCTGTGGGATATATTGATGAACCGCTTGTTATCAAATATGGGGGGCATGCAGATCAATTATCGGGAAAATACGGTCATATAGAATATTTCCGGATTCAGGCAATTAAGGGTATTCTCGAGCAGAATGTTCTTGCGCCGGAACAGCGTATGCCGGCTTTACGGGAAATGATCCGTAAATGCCGGATTTATGCCCTGGGGTGTTTAAAAAGGGGAAAAGCACGGGAAGCGAAAGAATACGGAAGGTTATCAAAAAAATATAAAAAGGAGCTTGAAAATTATCCGGATTTGAGTAATGATTTATAGTGAATGGATCGGTAGAGGTATTCAGGTGGAATTCGATATATCCCAGATAAAGAAAGCGATTGAAAAGTCAGTTCCTTTGAAATTTTCATCATATACACTGTCACACGAAACATTGGAAAAACTCGATAAAATTCTCGAATTTTTTCTGGAGGAGCTCGGGGAGGAACGGATAAAGAATCAGTTATCATATTGTATGCGGGAACTTGCCGAAAACGGCAGGAAAGCGAATTTAAAGAGAATCTATTTTATCGAAAAAAACTTCAATATTAATAATTATAATGACTATCTTACTGGTATGAAGACATTTAAAACTGATGTTTATGGGAATCTCCCCGATTATATAGAAAAGCTTAAAGAAAAAAAGCTTTATACAAAAATTTCATTTCTCGCAAATTCCAGTTTTTTAACGCTTTCAGTAAGTAATAATGTGCCGATTATGGGATATGAATTAAAAAGAATCGAAGAAAGGATTTCCCATTCCCGGGCTTTTAAAACCATGGAGGAAGCATTCTCTTCAGTACTGGACCAGACTGAAGGTGCCGGCCTGGGAATTGTCATTCTTATTCTTATGTTAAAAAAGATTGGTCTTTCCGAAGATGCCTTCCAGATCAAGAAAGATGGGGATGAGACCGAGGCAAAAATCATCATTCCACGGTCGGATGTTCTTCTCGAAAATCTTGATCCCCTTGTAAAGAAAATTATCGCAGATATAAAGGTACTTCCCCAGTTCCCGGAACATATCTCATCACTGCAAAAGCTTCTTGCAAACCCGGATACTGATTTTTCTCAAATAGCACAGGTGGTAAAAACAGATCCGGCACTTACCGGAGATCTTCTGAAACTTGTCAACTCTGCACAATACATGCTTAGAAATAAGATACAGGATATAGAAGAGGCATTAAAAATGGTTGGTTTCCGGGGGATGAGGAACCTCCTTTACTCATACGGATCACAGAAGCTTCTGAAAGATAAATACGGTGAAATGAAAAGGTTATGGGAGCATTCATACAGGACCGCATTTTACGGGTATCATATTGCAAAGAATTACAATTTTAAGAAAATACACGATGATGTCTATGTCAGCAGTCTGCTTCATGATCTTGGACAGGTTATCGTGGAGTTTCTCCATCCGGATCTTTTGGAAAACATCAAGACATTTACTGTGGACAGGGGCATAACTGCAGAAATGTTTGAAAAGTTTACCATCGGTCTTCACCATGCGGAAATTGGAGCGCGGATAGCTGAACACTGGCATTTCCCGGATCAACTCATCGCAGCAATTCGTTTTCATCATGAACCGGAGAAGATAACCGGGGAAATGAAAGAACTTGTATATACGGTATACCTGGCCAATTCACTCTGCAATATTGAAGAGGGAAACCTTCTCTTTGAACAGATGAATCCCCTGGTGCTTTCCTTTTTTAATCTGAAAAAGAGAGAATCCCTGGAAACCCTTCATAATGGGCTTAAACAGACGTTTGAATCTGAATTAGTGGAGTAAATACTATTCTTCGCACACTTTTTTTATGAGTTCCAGGAACGTTTCCATGGCAAAAGGTTTGGCAATCACTGCTTTTATACCATAATCCTTATAATTCGCCATTATCTGGGCATTGGAATAGCCGCTGGATACAATGATCCTGGCATCAGGATCGTATTCAAGGATAAAGTGCACTGCTTCCATTCCCTGCATCCCCCCCCGGACAGTAAGATCCATGATAACAAGATCAAACGGATTCCCGGATTTCCTGGCTTTTTTATACTCTTTTATCGCCTGCCCGCCTTCCGCTGTGGATACTGCTTTATACCCTGTCTTTTCCAGAAGTCTTTCAAGAACCTTTCTTACATCTTCATCATCATCCATGATAAGTATAGTACCGCACCCCGTAAAATCGGATTGGACAATGATCTCTTCTACTTTTGAAACAATTCCTGTAGCCGGAAGATAAAACTCGAATAGTGTACCCTTGCCCGGGAAAGAATTTACATTGATATATCCCCCATGCTTTTTTATAATCGAATATGCACTGGTAAGCCCCAGGCCTGTTCCCGTATCTTTTGTTGTAAAATATGGGTCAAATATCTTTTCCAGATTTTCTTCATTAATACCAGTCCCTTCATCCTGGATTGATACGATAATATATTTCCCTGGTTTTAAAAAAGTATTGTATTCTTTTTCTTCTTCTTCTGATGGCAGTTCAATATTCCTGGCAGTAAGGGTAATTTTTCCTCCATTCGGCATGGATTCTTTTGCATTAAATAAAATATTATTCAATACCTGGTAAACCTGACCCCTGTCAACTTCCACAGACCAAAGATCATCCGGTAAAAAGAATTCACAATGTACATTTGCACCACTTAAACAGAAATTTACCGATTCAGTAATTAATTTTTTTATGGATGAATTCTCCTTGACCGGTGCACCGCCCCTGGAAAAAGTAAGAAGCTGATTTGTTAATCTGCTTGCACGAAGTGCTGCCCGTTCGGCATACCTGATAAGCTCCTTTACTTCATCCGATCCCTTTAATAAAGAATGTGCAAGGGAAATATTGGTAATAATACCGGTGAGAATATTATTAAAATCGTGTGCCAATCCGCCTGCAAGTACACCAAGGGATTCCATATTCCTGGCCACAAATAATTCATCTTCCAATCTTTTCTGTTCCGAGATATCCCTGAAAACAAGGACAACACCAATAAGACTGGAATTCTTTGATCTAAGAGGAGCCCCGCTTCCTGCTATGGGTATCTTTTTCCCCCCGGGTGTAATGAATCTCATATCAGGGTAAAAAGCCGTTATCTTCCCTTCTTCAAAAAGGTTTAATAACCGCATTGTATCATAAAGCTTATTATTTCTATCGACAAAACGAAATATTGTTTGAAAATCCTGGCCGGTGATTTCTTCGTGTTTCATGCTTATTAAATCTGCTGCGACTCTGTTGCAAAAGACGATCCGTTTATCCCTGCTGATCGTAACAACTGCATCACTTATGGATCGAAGGGTGACCTCGAAAAGTTCCTTTTCTTTTTCCAGTGCTTCCTCTGCTTCCTTTTTTTCTGTCAGATCCCTTATAACACACAAATAAGCAATAGGGTCTCCTTCTGAATCACATATAACAGAAGCATTCAGTTCGGCAGGGTAAGGAGTTCCATCATCCTTAATAAAACAAAATTCAGTGATAACAAGACTCCCTGTTTTTATAAGAATCTCTACATTATCAAGAAGATTCTGGTGGTCTTCTATAGCTATATAGTTAAAAGCGTTTTTCCCGATTATTTCACCTTCATCATGCAGAGTGCATAATTCTAAAACCGCCCTGTTTATCATTTTGATTTTAAAATCAAGATCGATAATAATGACCGGATTAGGAGAGGTGAAAATAAGGGTTCTGTATAATTCCTCGCTCTCCCTCAAGGCTTTTTCTATTCTCCTTCGCTTTTTAATATCCTTTTTCATATTCTCATTCGCTTTTTGAAGCTCAAGTGTATGATCAGCAACCTTTTTATCAAGTCTTTCTGTAATCTGTATTAATGCTTCTTCTGCATTAATTTCTGCCGCTTTTATGGATATGATTTTCGAAATCTCTTTCAGAATCTCAATCTCAACCGGCTTCCATTTACAGCAGGCATTCTTCTCACTAAAATCAAAAAAACCGGATACCTTTCCCTTTTCCCTGTAAGGAACGGCAAGAAATGAATTCACCCCCGTTCTTTTAAATAATTGAAGAACATCTCTTTTTATTTTAAGCGGCAGGCTCCCATTATAGAATACTAAATATTCCTGCTGGTGAAAATGTTTATGAATATGATAAGGAATAATGAGTCCAAGAGTGGATTTATTTCCCCTGTTTTTCCATTGTATTTCGCAGACAGCATTATTATTGTCATTAAATCTGTAAAAGCTTGCATAGGATACATTGAAAAATGTTCCAACAAGATTTAATAATTGCTGGATAACACTTTTCTCCGACAGGTATTTTCTCGCTGCTATCTGCCAGATCTTAATTCTTAGTTCATTAATTTTGTTTTGCTCATTGAGTTTGTCTTTCAATATCTCCAGTTCATCAAGAATCGTGTTAAATCCCGCTATCAGTTCCCTGAAATCAGTCTTTTTCAGCTCTGGATTATTTATTTTCTCAGTATCTTGATCATGGGTAATCGTACGAAGTAGTTTATTGATAATATGAAGGTTCTTTTCAACATCCCTTTTATAATCATCAAAATCAGCTTTCATATGGATACTTACCTCACCTCTTTATGTCTTTTTACCCCACTGATATAAATATATACTATTTTCCTGCAACAGTGAAGTGTTTACTATAAATCCCCTTAATCGTTATTTTTATATGGTGTTGATTAAAATAAAATAATGTTTTTTCATTTTTTCATTATTTCCCCTTGACAATTCTTTATTTTATGCTATTCTAGCCGTATACAAAATCATTATGCTGGAATTATTATTCCGGGATATAATAAAGTTTTTCTTTATATAAAAATGCTGTTTATCCCGGGTAAATGATGAGGGTGGATTTTATGTACCCATTTTATAGACAGCCCTTTTTAAATAGAGGCTGTCATGTATAAATGCTTTGTATCAAATAAAGAAAATCGCTTTATCTCTTATGGAAAGCGATATATGGATAAGAAAAAGAGGGGCAATTTCATGCCCCTTCCCACCTTGAAAAACGTTCTCTATGTAAAAAACGTTAACTGGCAACGTGGCACACTCAACACTTCTTCCTGCGCACCACATTTTTCATTCGACTCTCTGTTGCGTAGCTTATATTATTCCCGATGCACCTCTTTTTTGCCCCCTGTGAACTGGAGTCGCAACCGCCACAACCCACCCTGGGTACCCAGAACACAGCTCACAAGAGTATTGGGAGTATAAGGAGTGTGCCTTTGCCGGGTGGGTTTTATAAAACTTAAATAATAACTGTTTTCCCTCTTCTTTCACTTCATCCCAACCAGTCAAGGTGACAGTGAATAAAGAATTGACAGTTCCTGGAAAAATAAAATTGATGTTACAGGAAAATTTTTCTTTATCTTTGATTTTTAAACTTATTCCCCATATAAATTCTGATATTTTATTTGATATTTTAATTCGTTTATTACTATAATAGTTGATAAGAGTAGAAATTTATGAGTGTAAAGAATGACAACCAGCTGAAAGCAGAACTGGAAAGGTTAAGAAAACGGCTTTCTGAACTGGAAGAAGAGAAAAGGAAACTTAAAGATACCTTTTCCCTGGATAGTTATTTATTAAATGTCCTTATGGATAATATACCGGATGCCATCTATTTTAAGAATGAAAAAAGTGAGTTTACCAGTGTATCCACGGCACTGGCCAAACGGTTTGGGCTTGTATCCAGCGAAGAAGTGATCGGAAAAACAGATTTTGATTTTTTTTCCATCGAACATGCGCAACAGGCCTATAATGATGAACAGCATTTAATGGAAACAGGTACGGACCTGGTCAATATTGAAGAGGTGGAAACCTGGCCGGATAAACCGACAAACTGGGTTTCCACGACAAAGATGTGTATTAGAGATAAAAAAGGGAAAATAATAGGCACCTTCGGCATTTCCCGTGATATAACCTTACAAAAGAAAATCGAAAATGCCTTAAAAACTTCGGAAGCAAAATATAAAGACCTTTATGATAATGCGCCGATCGGATATCATGAAATTGACCTGGAAGGAAAAATAGTCAGGGTAAATCAGACAGAAGCAAAACTCCTGGGTTACCGGGTTGATGAGATGATCGGGAAATCCATTATGGATTTCCTGCCCCCGAAGTATAAAAAAAAGGCAAAAAAAGAGATTATATCGAAATTGCATTATACCGGTTCCCTTCGTTCAACAGAATGGAAATATATTTGTAAGAATGGGAAGGAAATCGATGTTTCCCTTACTTACCGCCCCTGTTATGATCACGGTAATAAACCCATCGGTGCTTTTATCACTGTACAGGATATCTCCGATAAAAAAAGAGCCCAGGAAAAGCTGCGAAGAACTGCCAGGGAATTAAAGAAAACAGCAATAAAATTAAAGCGTTCAAATGCCGACCTGGAGCAATTTGCCTATATAGCTTCTCATGATTTACAGGAACCCCTGCGAATGGTGAGTTGTTACCTCCAGCTTATTGCAAAACGGTATAAGGATAAACTGGATTCCACTGCCGATGATTTTATCAACTTTGCCGTTGACGGCGCTGAAAGAATGCAGGGGTTGATTAATGACCTCCTTGTTTATTCAAGGGTCGATACAAAAGGCAAGGCATTTGAATTAACAGATTTTAACCAGGTGCTGGATATTGTAAAAACCAATCTGAAAGTAACGATTGAGGAAAGCAGTGCAGAAATCATATCGGGTAAAATGCCTGCTGTTATGGCAGACCGGGGACAGATGGAACAGGTATTTCAGAATTTAATCTGCAATGCCATCAAATTCAGGCAGGATACTCCCCCGGTGATAGACATATCGGCAAAGTTACATGAGGATAAATGGCTTTTTGCAGTCAAGGATAATGGGATTGGCATCGATCCGATATATGCAGACCGTATTTTTAAAATTTTTCAGCGATTGCATTTAAAAAATGAATACCCGGGTACGGGAATCGGACTTTCCGTATGTAAAAAAATAATTGAAAGACATGATGGCAAAATTTGGATGGAAGCACGGAAAGAAGGCGGAACGATCTTTTATTTTACCATCCCGAATAAAAATCCGGAAAAGAAAAGGTCTTAATGAAGGAAATGCGTTTCATTTCCTTCCCATAAGTTTTAAAAGCTGTTCCTTTGTTATAACATGCCAGATTGGTCTCCCATGCGGGCAGCGTGCATTTTCCAGCAGAAATATCTTATTAACGAGTTTCTGTGCTGTGAGATGATCGACCGGGTCCCCGTCTTTTATTGCTTTCCTGCATGCAGCAAGACTGTTCAGGTGGTGTTCGAGTCCACCGGTATGACCCTCCAGGTTTTTAAGAAACGATACTATTTCTTTTGTATCGATGTCATGAAAATGGGAAGGAAGAGCGGTTATTTCAAAACAACCTTCTCCTGCTTTTTCAAGTTTAATTCCCTTTTGCAGTAAAAAAGACAGCTGTTTTTGTAATAATTCTTCTTCTTCCTGTGTCACATCAAAGACCACAGGAAAAAGCAGATCCTGCGCCACGCTTTCCTGGTTTTTCAGTTCCTCATAGAGAAGCCTTTCATGTGCGGCATGCTGGTCAATAATATAAAGGCTGTCCCTGTAACTGGCTATAATAAAAAGACCGAATACCTGGCCTACTACCCGTGGTAAAGTTCCGGCAGCAGTATCTTTTTCAGTCAGGTCATTAAGATGAACATCCAGATTCCCGGACCCCGGAAAAGTGGAATAGGCAGGGGACTGTTCATTTACTGTGAAACCTTTTTTATAAAAATCCTCCAGTGTCTGGTCCGTGTGCTGGTTATAACTTGTTTGCGGCTTTTCTATTGTTATGGAAAACCCCTGCACAAATGATTTTATCGTGGATACAATACCCTGGTGTATACGGGGAAGTATTTTTATTTTACATTCCCTTTTTGCAGGATGGATATTAAAATCAACAAGTTTGGGATTGATATCAATGAATACACAAGCAACGGGATGATCTTTTCCCGGCATAAAGCCGGAATATCCATATTCAATAGCCTGGATACAGGCATATTCAAAAACCCTGCGCCTGTTAATAAAGATAAGGATATATTTTCTGTCATTCCTGTGTACTTCCGGCCTGGCTGCAACCATTTTTATTGAAAAATCTTCCCCTGTCTCCTCCAGGTATTCAAAAACCCCGGCAGGGAACATATCACTGAACACGGATGTTACTCTTTTCAAAGTTGTCTCGGATGGAAAAAAGAGTTTCATATTCCCGTTAACAGAAAACCTAAAGGATACATCAGGAAAAGGAAGGGCTTTATCCAGAAATGTTGTCCTGCACAGGGAGCTTTCCCCTGCTTTTGATTTTAAAAAATTTTTCCTTCCCGGCATATTAAAGAAAAGTGATTTCACATCAACAATGGTCCCCTTCCTGCTTTTATGTTCTTCCAGGGAAACAAGTTTTCCCCCCTGGACAATGAGCCGGTGACCGTATTGCGCTATATCCTGTGCGCTGATAATCTCCAATAATGAGCAGGTTGCAATAGCAGAGAGTGCTTCTCCACGGAAACCCAGGGTGGTGATATTGTATATATCTTCTGCATTCAATATTTTGGATGTTGCATGGGGCAAAAAGCAATGCTCCAGGTCTTCCCTGCTCATCCCGTGACCATTATCAACAACACGGATCCGGGAAATACCCCCGTCTTCAATAAAAAGAGAAAGTTCGCTTGCTCCTGCATCAAGCGAATTGTCAAGAAGTTCTCTTACAACAGAAAACGGCCGGTCAATTACCTCGCCGGCCGCTATTTTCCTTGCGACATCGTCCCGGAGGATGTGTATCCTCCGGGAGCTTTTATTCATATTATCCATTTATCTTAGTAGTGTATCCTTGTCTCAATCCCCATTGAATAGACGATTTTCATCGTGATGCCGTCATCTTCGTATAATACATCACCGGTTTCCGGGTCCCTGGCAACAGCAGTGGAAAAGATACCGGCAAGGTCAAAATAATCGTTTATTGCATAGACGATTTCACCGTTTAAGGATGTATATTCATCAAACCAGTCAAGCATCTTGTTTGTCGGGGATAATTTTCCGGCTAACATCCTGTAAAAATATGTCCTGCTATAACTGATTGACCCCGAGATATCCACCACCGGGATCACCTCGCTGAATAAAGACAGCTTTGCATGGAATGTATCCTCCCCATCAAGAAACTCAAATCCGTCAAGATCGCTTATAGTCATGGGAAGCATATAACCCAGTTCGATCGAAAAAATCTTATCGAGTGTGTATCCGCCCTGCATATAAATACCCATGGTGGTGCTGTCCCACTTTTCATTTTCCGGGTCCATAATGTATTGAGCCGTTTCAAGTGCATAATTGGAACTCTTTGCATCATACCCTGTATCGAAGAATTGGGGCCTGAACGTACCGGTAAAGAATCTGAAATCGAGTTCATAATCGATAAACAGGATATTTCCGAACATACCTGCCATAGCCCCGTAGTTTCGTAAAAAGGAATCATCTTCTTCCGGGAAAATGGCTTCAAAGTGAGCCCCTGCAGTGATGTCTTCATATATACCACGGCCGTCGGAAGCGAAATACGGGAGCATGGCGGCAATATCCGCAAACAGGATCATACGTAATGCATCATTCTCGATTATTGGCTGGTCAAGATCGATCCCGAGGTTAAAGAACATCGGGTTTCCAATATCTTCTGCCGAGGGAAGATTACTCTCTTCTGATTCCTCGTCCGGGAGATCGGCACCGGGATTAAGATCTGCTATCAGACTCACCCCGATTGCCATAGAGCCGAATGGTCTGAAAAATCCCCTTCCCCCGATTATCCGGGGTGATGCAACAATTTCCGAAAGATCGTTGGTAATGAACTCGAACCCGGCTTTCTCGAAATCCATACCAAGGTTAAGACCAAGCCGCCGTATTGCCGGGAACTCGGAATCATTTGCATAGTTTCTCATTATCAGACCATGGCCTATGGTAAAATCACTCATATTACCCAGCTTTATCCAGAATTTGTCCCGCTGCTCCCCCCATTGCAGGTATTTTATCTTAAGGACCAGGTCGGAAACAAAATCTTTGGCAATATCAAAGACCTCTTCCTGATCTGTACCAAATGACCATTCATTATTCCCTTTTGGTTTATACCACATATCAGTATCAAATATATTCTCCTGATATATAATAGGAAGATAAAGTGCCGTTTTAAATGGTCCTAAGGCAATGGTGGGCTGGAGAATTGCTTTTGCATAGGTTTCATCCCCGATAACAACAGAGCCGATTTCCAATCCAATAAGATTCTTAAGCCAGTCCGGTATTTCAGCTCCTTGAGTCTCTTTCCCTGTCCCGGTTTCTTCTCCAGTATCAGTGGTACCGGTATCTGTCACCACATCCTTTCCCGTCTCTTTATCCTTATCCAGGAGACCGCTTTCCTTGCTCTTGCTTTTTACTTTGCCGGGATCCAGCTTTCTGAATCCCAATCCCTTTTTAATGGTGTCCCGTATTTCCGGTGAAATGACCTTTTGCTCGAATACGGAATCAAAGGTATTGGCCATATTGTCTTTTGTTAATTGTAATACCTTTCCGGTGGCAGTGTTTGTATAATCGACAGCGCCATCAAGAACAAAACATGCGTCAACATTATTCAGCGAATCGACCACCATTCCAAGGTCAGTGCCCCGGACACCACATACAGAGGAATATCCGTTAAACCGGTAATTATCTTCTCCTGAAACTGATGCCACGACAGCCCTGAATTTTCCTGTTGCAAGGGTAAAAATATTTTTATCCCCTGCTGCCGCACTCATAATTTCATCAATCTTGAAGGCCGTTTTTTCATCGATCTTGATAATCGTACTGTCATACAACTCCAATTCCGCATACCCGCCTTCCAGGGTCCGGATGGTAGAACCCACCTGGACCGGATATCCTTCGTAGAGTTCATCCTCAAACACCTCTCCCCCGTCCGAGAGCCGGATATCGACATTGTAAAAATCTATGAGGAGAACCGGGGATTCCTCTGCATATAATAAACCCATGGTAAAGCCTAAAGCACATATGAAAAGAAGCAATAACAAAAGCTTATTATGTGTTTCCATATAATACCTCCATTCAATTAAAACGATATTGTCGTCTCGAGACCCGAGGTAATTTCCCATTCGTCTTCCGCAGAATAGGTAAGTTGATAGAGGAAAGAAATTACCGCAGGTGCTATTTTATAGTTTACTTTTGCTTGAATAAAAGCAGCTTCCGGGTCGATCAAATCCCCGAAAGTACGTAACATAGATTTATCATACACTGCATCAACAGAAAGTCCCGGAATTCCGGGAATAACATTCTCTGCCAGGTTGAATGTACCCCTTAAGTGCGGATAATTGGCCGGATTGTCTTCATTTCCCGATTCGACCACGCCAAAAGGACCATCCAGGGTAAACTGGAGAGTGAAAAGCCCTTCAATACCGGTCCCAAGGGTAAAAAGATACCCCACATATCCCGGCGGGGGAGAAGCACCTTCCATTCGTTCAATGTTGATGTAATAACCCAGTTTAAAAAGATCATACGTGCCGTTAAAGTAATTGGGTATGAATCCCTCACCGATAAACCGGGCCTGGGCTCCATAGGTGATAAACTTGATGAGTGTTCCGCCAAATCCAAGCATCCCGCCTGCGGATTCGAATTTATATGTTCCTGCATCGCCGAATACCGCAAGGGTAAGAATATCATTTGAAAGGATAGGCACCCGGACATCCAGGTCATAAAAAACGACCTGTGCATCTTCAAATTCATCAAGCACTTCATCCGGTAATGCATCTTCATAGTATGCATCCGGGTTAATATCTGCAACAACTTCCCCACCAACTTCCATTACATTTAATATTGGTATGTCAAAGAAAACTAAAGGCCGGAAATAAAGGCGTGCTCCAAGGACGTTCCAGTTAACAATATTTCCGACAAATGTTTCCATCCCGATAAGTGGAAAATCAAAAAGGGCACCATCGACATCAAATCCCAGCCCGAAAATACGTTTTTCCGGGAGAAATAAGGTATTTGAGTAATAACCCATAATAAATCCATTACCGATTGTCCCATCATCGATTGAACCGAATTTCACATAAAGGGGGTCACCTTTATATCCATACCGTAAATATCTGAATTTAGAGAGATATAGTTCAAGGATATTCAGGAATGTGGGATCCTGGGGAACCCAGTCTTCTTCCCTTATGGTAAGGACACTATCGACAAACTGGTAGTGGAAAAGCAGCTCAAAACCGATGCCGAATTTCCCGAATCCGAAATCCGGGGCAAGGACGAGTTTCTGGTATGTTACCATTTCATCATCCATACCATCATCGTTTGTATCTTCATTAAAAGACTCAACGCCCAATCCCAGATCCAGGGAAAAACTGAAACCCGAACCGGATTCTTCTGCAAAACAGTGGATAGAGAAGATAAATAAAAGCAGGATTATTGAACAAAAAAACTTGTGCTGTAAATACATAGTCACCTCCTTTGTTTTCACTTTTAAATATATAACATAAGGTGACTAAATTCCAATAAAACGGCAGGTTTACCTCTGTATAAACCTCAAAATCCCCGTATCGTTCGATGCCCCTGCATTTTGCACACTTTTAAATGCAATTGTTTCAAGGCTAATTCTTTTCTCCATACTCCGTCCCCTGGCTCCCTTGTTCCAGCCAGGGTGCTCCGTCACCCCTGCCTGGTCCTCTGGTTAATCGGTCAGGAGGGCCCTCCGTCCTATTCCCACTTGTTCCGGCCAGGGGAACTCTGTCCCCCCTCCTGGTTCTGATTCGTGGTGGGTGGAATAGTTGATACATTTATAGTTTAAATATCGGATAGTTTGATAGTCTTAATGTTGGATTGTTTTAATATTGGAATGCTGGTATAGTAGAAAATCGGAAAATATTAAAATCCATGAGGCAATAAAATATAAGAAATGCCTTATAAAAAAAAAGAAATGACACGATTTATTGTTTTTGATGCACAATAGAATGTGCAAAAAAAGTAAAAAAGGAGAATAACATGAATAAGCTGACATTATCTCGCTACAGTATACTTTTGTTTACATTAATTTTCACTATCTTAAGCAATACACTGCTTGTTGCGGCCCCGCATGAAGGTGAAATCTTTCATTTTCCCCAGCCGGACGGGACTTCTGTCACCGTGAAAATATGGGGGGATGAACACTACCAGATCGCAGAAGGACTTGACGGATACACCCTTGTCAAGGATCCGGCAAATGGCTGGATCTGTTATGCTGATGTATCTGACGATGAACGAGAATATGTTTCAACAGGTATCCATTATACACTCCACGATCTTGTCCCGGAAGAAGAAAGCGGGATTTCCCCTCGGGAAATAGATTCCTCTCGGGCAGCGGATTTAAAAAAACACTTGAGGATTTTGCCTGACTCGGTCCGGCAAAATGCTGATGCTGTGTATGCGGAATTAAATCAGGAACCTGTTGCCGGGAATTTTGTCTCTGAAGCTGCTGAAATGGCAGCCCCGGCAGAACTGGATGTAACCGGGAATATCACCGGACTTACCATACTTGTCGATTTTCCCGATGTATCGTCCTCCATCTCCAGGGATGAAATTATCAATCTTCTTAACCAGGAAGGGTATTCAAATTACAGCAACAACGGTTCTGTAAAGGATTATTTCCATGATGTATCTGCCGGAAAACTCACTTATGAAAACAGGGTCACTTCTTTTATCACCATGAATAATGCGAAAAACTATTATGATAATGGTGATGACTATACCGGTGCAAGGGTATTAATTTATGAAACCCTTGATAAACTGCGGAATCTTGGCTTTGATTTTACGGAAATTTCAACAGGAAACGGTGAGTATACCGCGATTAACCTGATGTATGCCGGTGAACCGGAAGCCGGGTGGGGAAACGGACTCTGGCCGCATAAAGGAACTCTTGATGGTTCCTATACAATCAACGACATCCAGGTAAGGGGATACCAGATGTCGAATATCGGTACTGAATTATCCATCGGGACATTCTGTCATGAAAACGGCCACCTTCTCTGTAAATGGAAGGATCTGTATGCTTACGACAATCACGATTACGGGGTGGGCACGTATTGTATTATGTCATATAATGATAAAAAGAATCCGCAGACACCAAACCCGTATTTCAGGTGGCTTGCAGGCTGGATCGATTATACCGAGATTGCAGGATCGGCACAGGGAACAGTATTCACTGCAACAGCGAACAGCAATGAAGTTTTCCGGTATTATACCGGGGGACAGGAGTTCTTCCTTATCGAAGCACGTACAAGAACAGGGAGAAGTACCGTATTACCGGATGAAGGTCTTTTGATCTGGCACATCAATAGTGAGGGGAGTAATTTATACGAGAGTTACCCAAACATGGTTTCCGTTGAACAGGCAGATGGAAAAAACGAACTTGAAAATAGGATGAATAAAGGCGGTACCGGCGACCTCTTCCATGCAGGATATAATGACCGTTTTAATGATACCACCCAGCCGGATGCACAGTACCTGTCAGGTTCAAATTCCGGTCTCGATATTGCTGCAATCAGCGATACCAGTGTAACAATGACCTTTACCTTTGGGGAAGGTACAGGATATACCCCGGATCCGACACCGGGCACAACGCCTGAACCAACTCCTACGGGGGGGAGTCAAACCGGTGATATAAAACTCCAGTACCGGTGTGCAGACATTAATGTATCCACCAATCAGATTAAACCTCACATCACCATTCTTAATACAGGAGATTCCGCTGTACCAATGAATCAGCTTACCGTAAGGTATTATTATACCAGAGAAGGTTCGGGCGAGGAGGAATTTCATGTTGATTATTCCGGCATAGGAACCGGAAATATATCAGGAAGCTTTCAAAACGGCTTTCTGGAAGTGAGTTTTTCTTCCGGTGCAGGAACCCTTTCCCCGGGAGCACAGACAGGGGAAATACAACTCAGAATCAACAAAACCGATTGGTCTTCTTACGATCAATCCGACGATTATTCGTTTGACGCATCGTACAGTGATTTCCTGGATTACACGAGGATTACCCTGTACCTGAACGGGATACTTACCTGGGGCACAGAACCCGGCGGGACGGAAATAACCCCCTCCCCGTACTCCACTTCTGCACCAACACCCGAACCGACAGGAATTTCCACACCTGAACCGACCCCGGGAGTTCTTCCGGGGGATGTGAACAGTGACGGTCTTATCGATATCCTGGATGCCCTGGTTGTTGCACAGTTTTATGTGGGGTTCGATCCTCCTGATTTTAATCCTGACGCGGCAGATGTCAACTGCGATGATGTTATTGATATCCTGGATGCATTACTCATTGCCCGGTATTATGTTGGATTGATAGAAGGATTTTGCTAGTACTGAACTATTTAGTTCCTGTTGATTAATTCAAGTTTGTATTGGTAACTACTTGTGTAAATATAAACGGTCATTACTCAATATAGTTGAAGCCTTATTGTAATTCTATAAGGTGCCTGTCAATGCTGTTCAAGCACATGCGTTATTTTACCGGTTAACAGGAATTTCCCTTCAAAAATATACTTATCACCCTTCTTTGTAACCCTGGTAAAACGTGTACTGGGCATATTCTCATTTGTATAAAAAACCAGTACTCCATTCTTCAATGCCCAATGATCTTCATTTACAGATTCATACCCATCAATTTTCCTGTTGGGAAGAAGTTTTAAATTCTCTGCAATGATTATTTTTGTGTTTTCTTCCATATAATAGAACTCCCATGTCGTATTCACCAATCCGGATTCTTCCGATCCTTCTGTAATGGGTGGCAGTGTTCCGAATCCCGTTCCCAATAACAGGAAAATCACTGCACATCCAACGACGGTCACGGTAAAAAGAATTACCTTTTTCATGAGAGCGGTTTTTGAAAACCGGCTTTCCCAGTAGCTTCGCTTGAATAGTGCCAGTTCCTTTCTTTTTATTATAACAACCCGTATATACACCACAATAATAAACAACAAAATAAGTATGGAAAGCAGATTAAAAATCATTTCAGGAAATGTTCCTTCGTATTTTATTGTTACTGTTTGTACCCCCATTTTTTCAAGTGGAATGATAAGGAGAAAATCATTGTTTTTCAGGGTTTTTATTTGTTTCCCATCAATGTATGCCTTCCATTTGGGAAAATATGTTAATGATACGGTCATTATTGCGCCAGGAATAGTATTATTGATTGTCCATGATAATTCCGGGACTGACTTTTCCAGATTTATAGAGTAGTCAAGTACGCGAAAACCGTTTTTTTCCGGTTCCGAAAGAAATATAGTATTTGATCCCTTAATCTTTAAAATCGAAAATATGGCATTGGTGTATACCTGTTCAAAACCTTCCTTATATCGCACAAGCTTATCCAGGAATCTCTGCCTCTTGTCAATAACAATATACTTCATATTGAATTTTGCAAGACTCTGGTGAATAATTTCAGCGTTACTCTGTTTGAAGAAATCCACATTATCATACTTTCCCATGGTGAGGGAAATGTTCGAAGCTTCAAAATGCCCCCCGCCGAATATGGGAAGACCGGTATGATCCTGAAGGCTTACAAGATACCCTGCCCCGGACATTTCCGGGATAGGCTCGTTCTGGTATTGCTGGCCAATAAGATCGTATGCACCGGCATTATCTTTAAGCCAGTTAAAAACACCCATAATAAGACGGGGTTTCAGCTTTTGCGGCGTATCGGATTCGGTGCATATATCATCCCTATAACTAAGCATATAGTTAAAAGAAACAGTAATAAGAGAGATACAGAGAATGAAAAGAGCGATTCTTGATAACCAGGTGACTGCCGTATTCACTTTATCTATTAATCCTGTTTTTCCATATCTTACCCGGAGCCACGAGAAAAGAAAATACCTGCCTTCCCGGATGCAAAGAATGATTTCTCCAAGGGCAAATCCTGCAATAAATGAAAGAAACAGACAAAAGGTGGCATAACTTCTTGTTGTAAAAAAATTAAGCAGATATTGAATGAATTCACCGGCTGCACCCAGTTCAAAATAATCAGCCGCCACGATAAATATAACAAGGGAAGTGACGGGGAAGAAACTCAAGAACCGGTTCTTTCTGGATTTAAGCGTGAGAAGAAAAAGACCAATGACAAACAGGATAACCATGGATCGTATGGTCAGATATTTACCGGCCAGGAACTCCATAGTCCTGTTGAGTAATGTATCTGTCTCACAGGTCGACAACATGCCGAAAAAATTATAATACCTAAGCACAGGGAAATACCAGAAGCCTGCCAGTAAGCAGGTTATAATCAGAATAATCAGATTCTTTTTAAAATAGAGCAGTTTATTCTTAATTTGATGGAAGATATATATATTGTAGAACAAAAGGACAAGGATGAAATGCAAAGTAGTTTGTAAATGAGTTATGGCGATTGCTGCAAAAAGAAGACTCACTCCCAAAAGGGTGCATAAAGGTAATGTGTTTCTCTTTATCAACCGGTGGTACAGGGCAAGAATGGCCGGGAGCAGGCTTATGACAAAAAAGCTTACATCCATTCCCCAGATAAGAAGGTTTTTAAACCCATACCCATAAATAGTACCGCTTGTAAGGCTGAACAGTGCAGCGAAGAAGGCATGAATTTTTCTAAAATTGAAGCTTCGCATGCAGAAATAAACGGAAACAGGAAGAAACAGGAAACTGGCAAGAATCAATACTTTATATGCAACGACAAGAGGAATCAAACCAAAGCTCAAGAGATGAATGAGGTTAATCAATATAAAAAAGCCGGGAAAGTAAAACATAAAAGGCTGGAAACCAAGGTACTGCATATATGTCCATCTATCCAGAGACAAATGATGTATCAGATTTTCATTCATGAATCTGGCTCTCATAAGGTTGCTGACAAAATCGGTACTGCATATATTTCCTTCATGAAAGACCGGGGACAGGATATAGATAATCAGGGCGAGAAAATAAATGAGCAGGATGATGTATTTATATCGTGACAGTAATCTTATTATGGATTTCATTCTTCCAAAAACCAATTCAACAGACAGCATCCCCTTTTTTCTCCTCTCTTACCTGTATTTCTACAGGAATAAGTATTACGTTGTTTTTTGTTGTCATTGAAAATATCCGGGCAGGTTATTCATCCACCCTGCTATAAAACAATTGGGATTCAACTACTGTTCAAGAATATGTATTATATTCTCCGATAGCAAAAAATGTCCCTCGAGAATTCGCCTGCCATCCTTTATCATACTCCTGGTAAACCGCGTTGTTGGTACACCCTTATTACTATAAAAAACTAAAATCCCGTTTTCTATTGCCCAGTGATCTTCATTTTCTGAAGAATACCCGTCTATTTTCCCGTCCGGGAGAAGGGTCAGATTATTACTAAGTGTGGATTTTTCATTTCCCATCATATAAGAAAACTGCCATACGGTATTGTTATATCCGGATTCATCCGGTGCATCAACTTTCACAGATGGTGTGCTGAACATTGCACTTAACGTAAGAAAAATCACTATGCTTCCCATAATAGCCACGGAAAAAAGGAATATTGTATGCATCAAAGCAGTTCTATTTAACAGGTTTCTCCAATAACTGCTTATCAATCTCATGATATCCTTTCTTTTTATCATTACATACCTGATACACATCCCGGTAATAAACAGCAGGGTAACCAGGGAAAGTATAGTAAAAAACATCTCAAAAAATGTTGTCTTATATTCTATTGTTATTGTCTGTTCTCCCCTTTTTTCCAATGGAATCGTCAACAGTAAATCATGATTTTTTTGAGCATTTATCTCTTTCCCGTCAATAGACACCTTCCATTTTGGAAAGTATGCAATAGAAAGTGTCATCTCATTACCGGAAATTTCGTTATCTATTTTCCATGACAATCCGGGATTGTATTTTTCAAGATCTGATGTAAAATCAATTACCTTTATTCCGCTTTGTTCCGGATTGGAGACAAACATGGAATTCGTTCCCTTTATTTTTAAAATTGTCAGTAACGAATTTGCAAATACCTGTTCAAAACCGTCTTTATATTGTACCAATTTATCCAGAAATTTCTGCCTGTTATCAATGACAATGTACTTCATATTGAATTTTACCAGGTTTTCATGAAGATAATCTGCGTTATGCGACTTGAAAAAATTCTCGTTATCATATTGGGTCATCATCATTGCTATTTGTGAGGATTCGAAATGCCCCCCGCCGAATACAGGCAAATCCGTATAATCCTGGAGGCTTACCAGATACCCCGCCCCGGACATATCCGGGATCGGTTCCATCTGATATTGCTGCCCGATAAGATCATATTCACCGGTATTATTTTTAAGCCAGCTAAAAGCTTCCTTGAGAAGCCCGGGTTTGAAATTTTGTGCAGTTACGGATTCGGTTTTTATATCATCCTTAAAACCGAGCATATACGCTAAGGAAACAGTAATGAAAAAAACACAAAGTGCGATGATAATAATGCCGGATACACCGGTGAATGAGTAATTCACTATTTTCATCAATCCCTTTTTATCCGTTTTTTTTCTTAGCTTTGAAAAAAGTAGAAACTTCCCTTTTCGGATAAAAAGAATTATTTCCCCGAGTGCGAATCCTGCGATAAATGAAATAAACAGACAGAACACGGCATAACTTCTTGTAGTAAATAAATTTAAGAGATAATGAAGAAATTCGCTTTTTACATTCCGGGCATAGTAATCTGCTGCCAGAATGAATAGAATCAGGGCGGTAATAGGGAAGAACCCCAGGAGCCTGTTTTTTCTTGATTTGCTTTTTAGAAGAAAAAGGCCAATGACAAACAGAAGAGCGACAGGCTGTATGGTAAGATACTTTCCGCTTAAAAAATTGATGATTCTGTTTATCAATGTGTCCACTTCACAGGTTGTCAACACGCCAAAAAAATCATAGAACCGTAACACAGGGTAATACCAGAAACCTGCAAGCAGGCAGGACACAAGAAGGACAAGGAGATTCTTTCTTACATAGAGCAATTTATCCTTTACCTGGTAGAATATATATATATTGTAGATAAATAAAACAAGTGCGAAATGCAATGCCGTTTGTAAATGCGATATGGCGATCCCGGCAAAAAGCAAACTCAAGCAAAAAAGCGAAGAGAGATTCAATCTATCGCTTTTTATGAACTTATGATACAGGGCCAGAATGGCAGGGAGTAAACTGATAACGAAAAAAGCAACATCCATTCCCCAGCAGAGAAGATTTGTAAACCCGTAACCGTATACCATCCCGCTTGCAAGACTGAAGAATGAAGAAAAAAAGGAATGGACTTTTTTAAAACCAAAGGTTCTCATGCAGAAATAAATGGAAACTGGCAGAAAGAGGAAACTGGCAAGAATTAATAATTTATAAGCAAGGGTGAGTGAAATCAGACCAAAACTCAACATATGAATAAGGTTGATTAATATAAAGAACCCGGGGAAATAAAACATGAAAGGCTGAAAGCCCAGGTACTGCATATGGGTCCATCTATCCAGGGATAGATAGTGGGTAAGATTTTCATTCATAAACCTGGCTCTCATGATATTACTGACAAAATCGGTACTGCAAATGTTCCCTTCGTGAAACATGGGGGATAGAATGTAGATGATGACTGCGAGAAAATAAATAAGCAGGATGATAAATTTATGCCGCATAAGTACTCTTATGAAAGGTTTTATTTTGTTTATTCCCAATTTACCTGACCACATTGATATTCCCATTTTGTTCCTATACTATATAATCTATCATTTATCAAGTTTTTTATCGTCCACCTGGATAGAAAAGGACGTTTTTAATGGATTCCTCCGGTGTCCTGTAGTAATACAATTAATCAATTCCGGCTGTCATTGATGCATCAAAAGGAATTATTCTGTTGTTAATTATTACAGGACACCGGAATTCTTTCAGGGGTTATTTTTTATCCTTACTGACAGTATATTATTGCAGCCCATTCCTTATCGCTGCATTAAACCGGGCTGCTGTTCCGCCTCCATAGTCCCTCATGTCCGAGTATTGCCACGCACCGGCAGATATGATACCGTAGGAATTCTTCCAGTCCCTTACTTTTGTCTCTGCGGTACTATACGTATCACCGGTACCATCTGCATGTAATGTCCAGAAAAGCGGGGTGACTTTGAGTCCGCCGAAATAGGTATTCCAGGTTCCCACGTTGTTATACCTGCCGCCGTCATAGCATTGAAGGTTCACTGCATCCACAATATCCCCGAGCTGTGATTTCACACTTATCCAGACGGATGTGTTGTTATACGGGCAGAGAGTCACCTTGTACCCGATATTATCCAGCATTCTCCCGAGTTTTACCATTGCATCCACATCATAGGAATTTTCATCGTTAAAATCGACGGCATCTGCACCAGTCAGTTCCTTGAGTTTTGCAAAGTTCCTGTACCAGGCGGTCTCGGGACCCGTGCCGTATGTGTTCATATATGTCTTGTAGGTTCCATAGGGTCCGGCCAGACAGAACGCAAGACGTTTTATGGAAGTTGACCCGGTTTTCAAGGATCTGATTTTATCCGGCCACCCGGCAGGACCCACGTAATTACCGTCAGTAAAAACCGGTGTCCCGAAAAAGGTAAAGTTGCCCTCGGAAGTCCCGTCTATGGAAAATATAATACAGGTATCGAATCCGGATCCCTTGAGATCGTTCAGGGTCGTATCTGTCGAAGTTTCGGGTGAAAGATAATGCATAACATAAAGCACAGAAACCTCCGGACTCACCGATACTGGCATACACGGCATTTCGTTTATAAGCCCCACATAATATTGGGCAACAAGAAGTGCATCGACAATATCGATTGTATCGTTGCAGTCGACATCAGCAACATTACTGTTAAAATCACTTACCGGAAGCCCGACATAATACCGGGCAATAAGAAGTGCATCGACAATGTCGATATTCCCGTCGTTATTCACATCCCCCGGGGACTGGGTGAAGGCAGAGGAAAATATCAGGGTAAGAACAACAGACAGTAAGAGCATTTTTTTTATGTTCATGGCTTTCCCTTTTTATTGTAAAATAAATAACCCAATCAGGATATCATAGTTATCCCGTATTGTCAATATGATAAATCTGATGTAAAATATAGACACTTTATTTTCAAGGAGGAGATATATGCCGGAGATATTTAATTGCAAATCAATGACTTTTAAACTCAAGGAATCACCAATCGTTGATTTTGCATGGCATACCAGTCCGCGGCTGGCAGAAATCGTCCAATCAAAACATTTATACTTTGACATCCGGTCTCTTGATCCTGACAGGTTTTCATATCCGTATCATTTCCACCGGAATGCAGAAGAATTATTCGTTATTTTATCCGGCATGGTGATGCTCCGGACACCTGACGGATTTCATCAATTGAAAGAAGGCGATATTGTTTTTATGGAAACAGGCCCCACAGGTGCCCATCAACTCTACAATCATACGAATTCACCCTGTCAGTATCTCGATATCCGTACAGCCACCAGTCTGGATGTGTGTGAATATCCGGATTCAGGGAAAATAAATATTCTCCCGTATCTGGAAATATATCAGAAAAAAAGCCGTGTCGATTATTTTCTGGCAGAAGATAAGGTAAGAGAGAAATGGCCGGCAGAAATCATTAAAAAGAAATAACATATTCCATAAATTCAAACTCTTTATTGTTTATTATATCTCATTAAGATAAGAAATTTTAACGTAGTACTGCAATTATTGTTTATTTTTTTATTTTTTAGTAAATAAAAAGTTGATTTATTTATCCATGTGATATATTCTTAAAGAATATAGATGAATTTACCATTATACTACGGATGATGATTATTCATTATAATTTTATCCAGGGAGGATAATTATGATTCAAAAACTTAAAAGCGGAAAATCGATTAACCTTGGATGCCGGTTTGACCGGTTTGACCAGCGGGATTATATATTTATGAAAGCAGGTCAGCCCAAAACTTTGCCGGCCAGGGTGGATAATAGCGGAAAAGTCGCCCGTATTATGAACCAGAATCCTGAAGGGGGCTGTACCGGTCATGCTGTCTGTGCCATGGCAGAGTACCTCTATTGGCAAAAAACAGGGACAAATATCGATCTAAGCCAGAGATGGGCATACCGGAAAGCCAGGGAAATCGATGAATGGCCTGGTGAAAATTATCATGGGTCGTCTGTCCGGGCTGCAATAAAAGCCTGGGCAGATTATGGTATATGCGAAGAGAGTTTCTGGGGATGGAAGCCATATGAGATACAGCCGGAAAATCCGGATTTCAATCTTGTGGAATGGGAAGGTGAACCCCGGGAAGGAGCGGCTGAAAATGCATTACAATATCCGGTATCGAGTTATTTTCGATGCATGAATCACTTTGATATTAAGCGTGCGATTCATGAGTATGATGTTGTTACGGTGGGTGCGATGGCGCACTCCGGCTGGGATATCTGGGGGAATGACAAAATCAAATATGATGATACGATTTATGAGCTGGGAGGACATGCATTTATTATTGTCGGGTATTCAGAGACGGAAAAGGAATACATTATAGCAAACTCGTGGGGTGAAGAATGGGGAAACAAAGGCATAGCAAAATACAGTTATGATGATGCCTATGAGAATATTCACGATGCATGGGTCGTCATGGTCCCTGATAAGGAATAAGGTATACCTTTCATTCCTTCATTCCTTGTACGATATTGACAATATATCCGATTCCCCGTATTGTAAAGTACCTTATAAATTACTATCGGGCCTCAACATAGTTGAATCCCAATTGTAGTTTTAATAAGGTGGAGTGTTTATTTCTTTTATTGGAGTAGAAAATGGATACGCTTTCGGGAATTTTTGAAAGTTGTTATAATGATATCATCGTACATAATCTGCCCAAAGCCATGGAGTCCTTTTGCAATGCATTAAAAGAACACCCGAAACACAGACCTTTTCTGCATGGTATTATTATTACGTATATATTACTCGGGGAATTAGCGGACCTGCAATCTTTTCTTGAGGCGGAAAAAGCTGTTTCCCCCCATCGTTCATTTATTGAATCGATTCTCATTTTTCTTATTGATAACAAACTCATAACCCGGGAACCCGGGAATGTGTTTTATAATGTTGCCTTATTTGTAAGAGAACACATTTCTGCTACAGAAGCAAGAATCTACTTTCGAACCGGCCAGGTGACAGAACCATCGGATCAACGGTATCTGATTGCGATGGCGGAATATTATATGATTGAAGGACATTATGAAAAAGGACTCCGGCTTTATTCACAGGCAGCACGGCTGGCAGGAGAGTAAAGGTGAAAAATTGGAAATCAGGTATCATCCAGCCAGAAATCATCTCCTCTCTGACTTTCCGGGGCAGCATGATCTACTGGTGACTCTTGATAATTTCCTGGGGTGTAGCATCCATATGTGTATCTAAGATAAAAACATTATCATCATCTTGAACAAAAGTAATAGTGACATCACCAGGACCATTGTAAGTAAACTCTGTTATTTTATTGTCCAGGAATTTCGATTTTCCACAACAAAGAGATGAAACCAAATTTAGATTAAGGTCAAATTATTTCTTAATTTTGACTCTTCCCTTTATTTAACCATCTGTTCCTTAAAAGCATAACGACATAACGATAATACCGGTTGACATTTCTCCTCTTTTCATCAATACTCTTTAAAATTATATATGAAACTGAATAAAAAGAATATTTCGCTCTTTATTATTTTTCTCTTTTTGGGTAGTATTATAGGGAGTTTATTCTGGGAAGTTTTCGAAAGAATCATTCATCTTATTCCGGGATGTTCTGGATTTACACTCACTATGGATAATCCACTTATACTCCTGGATATGTATGTTCTATTAGTTGGATTAAGAGCTAATCCTGGTACACTCATTGGACTTTCGGGCGGGATTATTCTCTTTTTCAGGATATAATAATGGAAGAAATCATCCTGGCATCAGCATCATCACGGCGTAAACAAATTTTTATGCAGATGCATCTTCCATTCAGGGTTGTTATTCCTGTCTGTAATGAACAGGAAATTCAAAAAAAAGATGTGGAAAACCGGGTGATGAATCTGGCTTATATGAAGGGGATGAGTGTCTGCTCCCTGCTAAAGAATCCCGGGCAGGCATGGGTCTCGGGATTTGATACAATGATTGAGGTTGATGGGAAGGTTATCGGAAAGGCCGGAACAGAAAAGGAAGCAGTGGAGATGCTCTGTATGCTTTCCGGCAGGGTTCACAGGGTGTATACGGGAGTTGCCCTGGTTTCTGACTCAGGGAAATGGGATATACGGGTAGCAATGAGTGAAGTAAAATTAACCCATATGCTAAAAAAGGAGATCGATTTCTATATCTCTACAGGGGAATGGAAAGGGGTGGCAGGGAGTTACAGGATACAGGAATGTGGGGCTTTTTTTATTGAATGGATAAAAGGTTCTTATAGTAATATCGTGGGCTTGCCTATCTCTCTTTTTTATGGCATGCTAAAAGATAATAATTATTCCTTCTCGTTGAGACAGGGTAATTAAATCTTCCCGGCATTATTTTTTACAAATTTTCCGGGAAATACAAGGATTCGAAAGAATTCCTGAAATTATTCAAGGAGGACAACTTTGGCTGTTGTTACAATGAAAAATCTTTTAGAATCAGGGGTCCATTTTGGTCATCAGACAAAAAGATGGGACCCAAGAATGAAAAAGTATATCTTTGCCGAACGGAATGGTATACACATTATTGATCTCCAGAAAACAATCGCTGCGATCAAAGAAGCTTACGATGTAGTAAGGCAGAAGGTTGTTGCAGGAAAATCGGTGCTTTTTGTCGGTACAAAGAAACAGGCCCAGCAGGCAGTGGAACGGGAAGCAAAAAGATGTGGAATGTTCTTTGTGAACAACAGGTGGCTTGGAGGGATGCTTACTAATTATTCGACAATAAAAAAATCACTCTTAAGGCTTAAGAAGATCGAGAAAATGGAGATTGATGGTACGTTTGATAATCTGACAAAAAAGGAAATTTCAAGACTCCAGAAGGAAAAACAGCGTCTTGAAAAAAATCTGTCAGGGATCAAGGAAATGAAGGATATTCCTGGTGTTGTTTTTATTATAGACACACGAAAGGAAGTGATTGCTATTGCAGAAGCAAGACGTCTGAATATCCCGATTATTGCAGTTGTGGATACAAATTGTAATCCGGAAGGCATTGATTACCCGATCCCGGGAAATGATGATGCAATCCGGGCTATTACTCTTTTTACCCAGATTATAGCAAACGCTGTAATCGAGGCAGAGAATGAGGTTGGTCTTGAGGTTATTGAAACACTCCAGGAAGAAAAGGTTGATGAGGAAGAGTTTGCATCAATCATCGAAAAGGAAGAAATCCCGGATAAAGATGCAAATGAATCAGAGGAAATTGAAAAAATATCGATGGCTGAAAGACTTGGTGAGGTCCCGGGTGACGAAGATGCGGTAACTTTTACCGATAAAGATTATTCTGATTACACAGGGGAAGAAATTCTAAACAAAGAAAAACAACAGGAACCCATTGAGGATCAGGAAAATCAGGAGACCGGAATAAATAAAATCGATAAAAATGAAATCGATGATGATAAATTATATGAAGAATAGGAGTGGAAAGAGTGGAAATTAAAGCATCTATGGTAAAGGAACTCAGGGAAATAACCGGTGCAGGAATGATGGAATGTAAAAAGGCGCTGGTCCAGGCAGATGGGGATTTTGCAAAAGCAGAAAAAATCCTTAAAGAACTCGGACTTGCAGCAGCAAAGAAACGGGATGGCAGGGCGACAAATGAGGGCAGAATCTTTTCCAGACTTGACGGAAACAGGGGTATCCTTCTTGAACTCTCTTGCGAAACGGATTTCGTGGCAAAAAACAAGGATTTTATTGCACTTGGTGAAAAATGTCTTGATATAATTATTGAAAAAAATCTGACCGAAATAACAGAAGACCTTAATCTCTGTGTAAAAGATACCATTGCCAGAATAAAAGAGAACATCATCCTTAAACGGTTTAAAGTGATAGAGGCAAAGGATGATGAATTCCTTGTTGATTATATCCATGAAAGTAAAATCGGTGTTATCATAAAGTTTTCATCAGGGGGAAATCCGGCACTCAAGAACAATGAAAAGGTAAAAACAACTACCTTTGATCTTGCCCTGCATGCAGCGGCATTTGCACCGCTCTACCTGGACAGGGATAAGATTAATCCTGAGTATCTGAAGGAACAGGAAGAAATTTTTAAGAAGCAAGCGGGAAAACTCGATAAACCGGAAAAGGTTATTCAGGGAATAGTAAAAGGTAAATTAAACAATCATATTGCAGAAATTTGTTTTGTTGAACAGGGATTCGTGAGGGATGATAAACTGAAAGTCTCTACCGTGCTTAAAAATCTTGGCAAAGAAGCAGGCGGAACAATAAGCATTACGGATTTCCTCTACTTCAAACTTGGCACATAATTATTATTGATTTTTGTATGAGATATTAAAACAGGTCCCTTTCATCGATTGATCAAAGGGACCATTGAATAACAAATCAATTTTTTATATGCTTTTGTTATTAAAGAGCATAAAATGAGTATAGACGATTAATGTACTTAAAAAAGAATAATGAAATAGTATACAGCTATTGCCTCTTTTCTGGTAATGATTATCTACCATGTTGTGAAAAAAAACATGCATACAATTACCGTATATGTAGTGACAAATCAGAAGAAGTGTTACTATAATATATGATAACCTTAAATAAGGAGGATTATCGGATGGAACAAGTAAAGAAAGTTACAGAAGGGAAAATGAAAAAGACTGTCCAGGCCCTGGTAGAGGAATTCAATACAATAAGAACCGGCCGGGCTTCTGCCGCTCTTTTCGAGAAAATTCAGGTGGAATATTATGGTCAAAAAGTACCTATAAACCAGGTGGCGACCATTTCTGTACCGGAAGCCAGACTTGTTGTCATTCAACCATGGGACAGGTCTGTGCTGGCAGAAATCGAAAAAGCCATTTTTAAATCCGAACTCTCTGTAAATCCGAATAATGACGGCAAAGTAATACGAATCAATATACCGCCTCTTACAGAAGAACGTAGAAAAGAACTGGTAAAATTAACAAAAAACATGGCTGAACAATCAAGAATTGCTATACGAAATGTACGGCGGGAAGCAAATGAAGAGCTAAAAAAGATGCAGAAATCCTCCGGTCTGAGTGAGGACGCTTCAAAAAGAGGAATAGATGAAATCCAAAAACTTACAGATAAATATATAAATGATGTAAACGACCTCCTGGAAAAAAAGGAAAAAGAAATCATGGAGGTATAAATGCCCTGTTCCTTTCACGTGCAAGAATGGAATAAAAGAGAATGATCGATAAAAACAGGCTGCCTGCCCATATTGGAATCATTATGGACGGAAACGGGAGATGGGCACAGCAACAGAAGAAGCCCAGAACCTTTGGACATAATGAAGGAGTAAAAACCGCAAAACGAATAGTAAGGGCTGCATCTGAACTTGGCATAGAATATCTTACCCTTTATGTCTTTTCAACGGAAAATTGGAAAAGAACAAAACGGGAGGTATCCTTTCTTATGGGACTCATACAAAATCATCTCCGGAATGAGCTCGATTTTTACAGGAAATACAGGATACGGGTGATATACAGCGGCGATAATGCCGGGCTTCCTCCACATATTATCAAAGAACTCCATGGGGTACAGGAAGATACTGCTCATTTTACCGAACTGACAGTAAACCTTGCTATCAATTATGGCGGAAAAAATGAAATCGTAAGAGCGGTAAATAAATGGCTTTATAAGGTGAATAATGAAAAGAAAAAAACGGGAAATGGGCAAATTACGCAGGAAGATATTCAAATGTGCCTTGATCATCCGGAAATACCCCCCATCGATCTGGTGATAAGAACTGCGGGAGAAAAACGGTTAAGTAATTTTTTTATCTGGGAATGTGCTTATGCAGAATTTTACTTTAGCCCCAAATTATGGCCGGATTGGGAAAAAGAAGACCTTTTCAATGCAATTATGGATTATCAAAAAAGAGAAAGACGTTTTGGAGCGGTACTATGAAGAAATTCCTGGCACGAATTATCGTAGCAGTCATTATGTTTCCCCTTATCTATATAGTACTCTTTGTACTGCATCACTTTAATTTTCTTGCCCTTAATATTATTATTCTTTTATTCACGATTGCAGGGGCATTTGAAGTTCAGAACTTTTATATGAAAGCGTATATCCCGGTGCTCAAGTACAGTGCACCAATCCTCTCTGCAAGTATGGCAGTTATCACCTATATTGAAATCACTTTCTTTAAGGAAATCACTTCCCTTACCTACAAATGGCTTATCCTTATCTTTCTCTTTATTGCTTTGCGGTCTATCCTGTCGGTAAAGAAAAAGGATTTTTCAAAAGTGCTGCCGATTATTTCATCTTCTTCATTTATCATCATTTATCCCGGATTACTCATGACATATATTATTCGTATTCTTACCCTGTCGGAAGACAAACCAGGTCATGTGTTCCTGTTCTTTATTGCTTTAGTTTTCAGCAACGAAATCATGTCGTATCTTTCGGGCAAATTCCTTGGCCAGAAGACCAAACTTAAACTGGCAATAAGCCCGAATAAAACCCTTGTCGGGTTTATTGTCGGGTTCTTGAGTCCCATTGGTGTTGCAGTCGGTTTTTATTATTTCGTCCCGCAGTTGTTTTCAACAAATCTCTTCAGTGTCATGCTTTTCGGAAGTCTTATTTCACTGACAAGTATTTTCGGTGATCTTTTCGAATCCGCCATGAAACGCTCTGCAAATGTGAAGGATTCCGGTACCCTGATGATGGGGAGGGGGGGAATTCTCGATACCCTCGATTCCCTGCTGTTAAGTGCGCCGGTATTTTTCCTTGTCTTTCCGCTTATTTCATACTAGGGGACAGGTATGAAAAAAATAATCATACTTGGAAGTACCGGATCTATCGGGGAAAATACCCTTGATGTGATAAGAAATCACAGGGATTCTTTTATTATTGTTGGCCTATCCTGTCATACAAGAGTTGCAGAGCTCCTGGCCCAGACAGAGGAATTTAAACCCCGGGCAATTGCCATCACCGGTCCAGGCACAGAATTGGAGTTCACAGGTTTTCCCGGAAAGATATACAAAGGTGAGGCAGGTCTTCTGGATATGATTGTAGATCTTGATGCAGATATTGTTGTTAATGGAATTTCAGGTGCAAAAGGATTACTCCCCTCCTTTCGTGCAATTGAATCAGGCAAGGATTGTGCCCTGGCAAATAAAGAGACAATTGTCATGGCAGGACCACTGTTCCTTCGCCAGGCCAGTCACCTGAAACGGTGTATTGTCCCTGTCGATTCAGAGCACTCCGGTCTGTTTCAACTCTTACAGCAGCTGGATAAAAAAAGAGTTGCCGGGATCATTATCACTGCTTCCGGCGGGGCATTTCGCTGCATGCCGAAAGAAAAGCTTCATACCGTTACGGTGGAAGATGCACTCAAGCATCCTACCTGGAACATGGGGAAAAAAATAACCATTGATTCTGCAACACTGGGGAATAAGGGGCTTGAAGTCATAGAAGCCCACTACCTTTTTTCCATGCCCCTTTCAAAAATCAAGGTAGTAATCCATCCGCAGAGTCTTGTCCATTCCCTGGCAAGGACCATAGACGGATGCCTTTTTGCCCAGGTGAGTGAACCGGATATGCGCATGCCTATTCATTATGCCCTTTTCTATCCGGATGCCACTCCATCAGAATATGGTACCCTTGATCTTGCAGGAAAAGAGTTTTCATTTTATCCTGTTGATGAAGAAAAATATGGGATGCTTTCCCTTGCTTACAGGGCTGCCGGAGCAGGAGAAGCATATCCGGTTGTATACAATGCAGCAAATGAGATTGCAGTGGAGGCGTTTATTTCAGGTCAAATTCCTTTTACCGGTATTCCATATATTGTAGAGCGGGCACTTGAAAAGGAATGGGAAAAAATAGTAGGTTCTATAGTAGGTTCTATAGAGGACATTCTCGCTTTCGATAAAGCTGCAAGAAGGGTCACTCATGAAATTTTATTAAAGATAGGCAGGAATAAATAATGGATATAATAATTATTGTCGTTTTTGGTATATTCGGTCTCAGTCTTATTGTTCTGGTTCATGAACTGGGACATTACTTTGCTGCACGAATTTGTAAGGTGCGGGTAGAAAAATTTTCCATAGGTTTCGGGAAAAAACTCGCCGGTTTTACCCATAAAGGAATTACCTACCAGATATCCTGGTTTCTTCTTGGGGGATACTGCAAACTCAAAGGAGAGATGTCTAAACCCGATTTTACAGAAGAGGATTTTCAGAAAGCAAAGAACGAAGAAGGGTCATTTCTTTCTGCATCACCTTTAAGAAAAATTATTATTGTTGCAGCAGGTCCGCTTGCAAATATTATTTTCGCTGCCCTTATCTTTTCTATTATTGCATTAATCGGGTACACCATTGAAACATCCAGTACAAAAATAATTCTCCAGACCGAATACCCTACTGATATCCAACCGGTTACCGCGGCAAGGGACGCAGGCCTTGAAACGGGCGACACTGTTGTTGCTATCAATGGAAAAGAAATCAACTATTTTGATGATATGCTAAAAGCGGTGTCAGAAAACCAGGGGAAAAGCCTCCTGTTTACGGTAAAAAGGGGCGACGATATTTTTGACATTTCCATAACACCTGAACAGGCCCCCGGGGAATATGTTCCGCGCATTGGTGTTTATGCGTGGACAGATCCGGTCATTTCAATGGTGGAAAAGGGAAAGCCAGCGGATAAAGCCGGTTTAATGGAAGGGGATATCATTCTCTCTGCAAATCAGGTGGATGTTGAACATACTGTAGCGTTTTACCATGTTTTTAACACAAAACCGGGGGAGGTTTCCCTTAGTTTTGAAAGAAATGGCGAGAGAAAAAACACTCTGTTGCATCTGGATTATAAGGACAATGTCATGCAGGATCCGGGTATTTATTTCAAACGGTTATTAATACCTTCCCCCCGGTATAACCCATTTACCGCACTTATAAGAGGAATCGAAAGAACCGGTGAAATACTCGGCCTTATTATCAAGAGTTTTGCCATTCTGTTCCGTGTCGGTGTAAAGAATGTATCCGATGTAGTTGCCGGGCCTATTAGAATAACCCAGATGGTCGGACAGCAGGCTTTAACCGGATTCAATGTCGGATTCGGGGAAGGCATGAGTAATTTCTTTAATTTCATCTGTCTTATCAGTGTACTCCTCGGTTTCATGAATCTCCTTCCCATTCCAGTGCTCGATGGCGGTCATATTATCCTTGCACTGATTATGGGAGTACGAAAGAAGATGGGGCCCAGGTTTGTCATGCGTTACCAGCTTGTTGGTTTTTCGATTATTGTTATGCTTACAATCCTTGCTGTTTTCAGTGATATTTCTTACTTCTTTAAATTTTAACTTGTACTGTCCCGTATTTTCAGTGTATACTCTACTGACAATTGTTAAGGAGTATAAAGATATGACAGACAATGGCTTTTATGTTATACTCCAAAAAAAGGAGTAGAAAAATGAAAAAAATTACCTGTTATTGTGAAGAGATATTTGATGCAGATATACCGGATGAGGTGGATCTTGATAAAAACCCCGAAACGATCACGGCTATAATTGATGGAAAATTTATGTCTATCACCTGCCCTCGCTGCGGTAAACTGCTTAAACCGGAATATCCTTTTAAACTGTTCAGTAATTCCTCGGGTATAAATCTTTTTTTTATTCCCGAACTCGACAGATCTCCTTATTTACTTGGGAAACTGGAATACAGTATCGGTACTCCTGACCGTGTGGTTATCGGTTACAGGGAGCTTGTGGAGAAAATAAGCATATATAAAGAAAAGCTGGATGACAGGATCATTGAGACGATAAAATATTACCTTATGAAAAAAGCAGTGGAAACATCGAACAATGAAGAAGCAGATATTGATGTTTATTTTCATGAAAAGAAATCGGGAACCTTTATTTTTCATATCGAAGGATTAAAACTGGGTGAAATAGCCGAAACAAAGATTAAAAAGGATATGTACGATAAAATCGCAAAAGATATTGACCAGAAAATAAAATCCGATCCTTTTAAGGCTTTTTTATCCCCACCGTATGTATCGATAAAAAGGATTTATATAGAAAATGAGTAAAATGAGTAAACATATATATTTTTTACTTATTCTTTTTCTATTATTTACCGTACACAATATCTTTTGCCAGGGAAACGATATTATCATTCAGAGCGGACATATTGGCAGCGTCAATACATTGGTTCTTCATCCGGCGAAACCCCTACTCTTTTCTGCCGGGGAAGATGGGACCGTTAAAGTATGGAATACGAAAACCCTGGAACTCATCCGGAGTATACGGATTTTCCACAGACCGGTAAAGGAGATTGCAGTTCATCCCCTTAAACCATATTTCTGTGTACTGGAAATAAAGGAACCGCTTTCTTTTGCTTTAAGTGTATGGAACTGGGAAACCGGGGGAAAAAAGTATACCATCGATTTAAAACAAGCACCACTTTTTTTTTCTTTTTCAACAAAAGGTAGATTCCTTATTTACGGGAAACCGGAATATAACAGCCTTTCATTTCATAATGCAGAAACAGGCGGCCAGCTGTCTTATTTTAATGAGGGATCCGGGATTATCTCATATGTTGTCTGTTCAAAAACAGAAAAGAATATCATGACATATCAACCATCCGGCAGGATTATGTACTGGGAAATTCAGTCACAAAAGCCATTACTCGCCCAGCCCCTGGCCTCACTGCCGAACCTTACATCAATTAATGTATCACAGAATAAAACATTTATTGCCGCATCTTCCGGTGATAAACTCGTTATTATTGATCTTTTATCCGGCAAGACCATTGCCGGTCATGAATGCAAGGGGATTCTATCAATCTCCATATCACCGGATGGGAAAGAAATCCTCTGTCTGTCAAAAGAAGAGGGATCTGCTTTTTTAAGCAGATTTGCTTTTAATGGAAAAGCTTTAGTACTGAATGGAAAGAATACGAAAGATTCTTCTGTTCATACATTAATAACACTGGTATATGGTGACGAATATTCCTATTTTGCATCACAGGATGGGAGAATCCTCTTTTTAAAAAATCAAGCAGGGGAAAATACCGATTTTAAGGTGTTTTCTCAAAATGAGCTTGTGTTTATATCGGATATTGCATTAACAAAAAAACTGATAGCCATAGGCAACAGTGAAAAGATACTCTCTTTTCCCCTCTATTTTCTCGATACCGATACCCCGGAGATCGATGGTGTTCAATTTTCCTACGAAATTTTTGAGAACAAATTTCACACCGATGTGGGGCTTTCCTTTTACAGTACCATAAAACTGATTTCCTGGAGCCGCAACTCGGAACCTGCGGGATTCAATATCCGTAATATCAAAACAGGAACGATTATTGAAGAATTTTCCGAGTTCTCATCCCCATTAATCCAGCTTGATCTTCTGGATAATGGAATGATTACCCTGGAAAGGGACGGGCATTGTGCTATCCGCGATAATATTACCTTTCAACCCCGGTTCGAATACACATTAAAGGGGTTAAATAAAGTCATCTATGTATCTGATTCAATGCTTGTCGGGGCACGGAGTAAGCTAAGCCGTTTTGAAAGCTCACTTATCTCTATTAATCCTGATACCGGCGAAATCGTCCCGCTTTCCGACCCCTCGCTCTTATGTTATGACCTTGCATATCATAATACATCCAATTCTCTTTATTCGTTAAGTATCGGGAGCAGTTCTGCTTCTGTTACCCAGTTTAAGATGCATTCAGGCAGGGGATACGAGGATGAGAAGGTACTCTTTGCCTTTCCCGGGGAGGATCTTTCCGCCAGCCTGGTTGCCGCATCTTCCGGTGATTATATTTATACTTCACTTGGATATAACCATATAACAGCCTGGGACGGAGAAAATATTATCAGTTTTCCCGAATGCCCCCATATCCCGCGGAAACTCTATGTTGCAGACAAACTTCTTATTTCACTGAACAGGGACCAGTCTGTTTCCATATGGGACCGGTACAAAAGGGAAAGAATGATGGATCTTTACCTGTTTAAGGATTTTGACTGGGTTGCGGTCCTGCCGGGTAACAGATATATGACATCAGAAAACGGCGAAATGTATATAAAGAGTAAAAAAGAATGAAAAACAGGAGTTTTATTCCTTTGTTTTGTACTTGCTTATAATCATTTTATACAGAACAGCAAGGTGCGGATCCCCGTTTCCGGCAATATTACAATCAGAAAGCACATCTATTCTGTTACTTTTCAGCCACCTGTAAATCCGCATCCCGGCCTGGATCTCATCATCTGCACCATGACATATCGATACTAAAGAACGCATTTCATCCAGGTTAAATATTTTTCGTGCATTGTTAAGTCTGATAAAAAAGGATTTGCCCTGGTTTATCTCTTCTATCTCTACTGCAGCAGCCCTGCTTTTTGTGGGCTTTATTGATTTTCCCCCTGTTTTTGTTTTCCTTTTACTTTCATACTCAACAATTTCCCGGTTTATTTTATCCACCTGCACATTATGAATCATCACCCGGGCCTGCTTTAAGAGAAATATCAGTCCTTCTGCATCAATCTTTTTTAAAAGCCCTTTTAACTCTTTTTCGAGCTTTTCGCGTTGTGATTCTTTCTTTACCGCCTTCTTCCGGACTGGTTTTCCCGGGGTTTTCTTTACTATTTTCTTTTGTGTTGTTTTCGTTTTCCCTGTTTTCTTTTGTACTGTTTTTTTTCTTACTGGTTTCTTTGCCATACTCTCCTCTTTGCTACATTCCAATAAAGGATTAATATAATGAGTATGTATGATTTTGGTATACTTTGCAAGTACTCTGTATTATTGGGGTGCGAAAATCCTGGTGTTATTATTCCGGGATTTTCGGCCCGTAACATTTGTGTTGGCCGGAACCTTTGCTAACGCTGTGTAATTTGGTGCGGCTCACCCTCGAGCTGCCCTGACCGGCCGGAATTACCAGGAACGTTTGTTTTCACAATGATCGTCTTTGCCACGGGCCCGTCGAAGCCCGGGGTATTGAGTAAAAGACCACCTGCGGAGTAGATGGCTTTTTCTAAATCAAAAGTATATAAAAGGCATAGCCTTTAAATAAATATAATGAGGAGGAAATGGACCACCTCCAAAGGAGGTGGTTTCCTTTTGATAATGAAATGGATATTTTCCCATTTTGCCCGAGTTTCATTTCCTTATCATCAAATTTAATCCAGTATTGATAATTTTATATGTTGTTTTTTATTTGCATTTGATAGATGATTACAATTCCAGGTTAGCAGAAAATTAATTTTATAAAATGATGTAAAAGCCAGATGTAAGGCATCACCTTCAAAATCTTTAGGCATTAAATAGTTTTGTATGTATATAAATTCCAGCAATTTTATTTATTTCATCATCATTATTAAAAATTTCAAATTGAGAAGTAAAATTTAATATTTGTTTTTCCATTCAAAATAAAATTATGGCAATGTTATGAAAAAGAACAAAATGGATTGCCAGATAAGGATTATGGGTGTATAGTAAGTATAAAAAGGAACAAAAATGAACAAAAATTATCCGTTATTGGATTCGATTAAAGAATTAAAGGATTTCAAGAAACTCCCGGAAACCGATTATCCGGAACTGATAAAAGAAATACGAGAATTCATTATCGAAGTGGTGAGTAAAAACGGTGGACATCTTGCATCAAATCTTGGGGTTGTTGAACTTACCATAGCCCTTCATTCAGTATTTACTTCCCCGGAGGATAAAATCATCTGGGATGTGGGCCACCAGTGTTATACGCATAAAATACTTACCGGAAGAAAGGACCTTTTCCATACCCTCCGAACCTTCCGGGGCATAAGCGGATTTCCAAAGAAATCCGAAAGCCCTCATGATGTGTTTGAAACAGGACATGCTTCCACTTCCATTTCTGCCGGACTTGGAATGGCCGCAGCACGGGATATCTCCGGAAGCAAGGGGAAAATCGTTGCAGTGATCGGGGATGGTGCCCTTACCGGGGGAATGGCCCTGGAGGCTTTGAATCATACAGGACATCTGGGAAAGGATATAATTCTTATTTTAAACGACAATAATATGTCGATAAGCAGGAATGTCGGCGCCCTCTCCACCTACCTGTCCAAACTTATTACAACAAGATCTTATCAGCAGCTGAATAAAAGCGCCCACATGGCAATCGAAAAAATCCCTGTTTTAGGAAAAATATTAATCCATTTTGTACAACGGATAAAGAAAGGTATGAAAGCCCTTCTCTTTACCACGAATTTATTTACCGATTTCGGTTTTGAATATGTCGGGCCGGTGGATGGGCATAATGTCCATGAACTTATTCTCATGTTAAAAAAAATAAAATATCTCGAAAGACCTGTGGTTCTTCATGTGTCCACCCGCAAAGGCAAAGGATACACGCATGCAGAGTTCAACCCCACACAATTTCACGGGATCGGCGCCTTTTCCATTATTGACGGAAAAGTGGAAAAAAAGAATACCATTACCTATACACAGGCTTTCTCGGAATTCATTGTGAAACTCGCCGAAAAAGATAAAAATGTGGTGGCGATTTCTGCTGCCATGACACATGGGACAGGACTGGATAAATTCCAGAATACATACCCCGGCCGCTTTTTCGATGTGGGTATTTGCGAACAGCATGCAGTGACATTTGCAGCGGGTCTTGCCACCGGGGGGCTTAAGCCCTTTGTTGCGATTTATTCAACATTCATGCAGCGGGCAGTGGATCAGGTAATACATGATGTTGCCCTCCAGAAACTTCATGTTGTCTTCTGCATGGACAGGGCGGGCATTGTGGGAAATGATGGTGAAACTCATCATGGCATATTTGATATTGCCCTTTTTCGCGGCATCCCCGGCATCACCCTGTTATCACCCTATAACATCGCAGAGATGAAAGCCGCTCTTCGGTATGCGTACGAAGCAGACGGGCCGGTCATTTTACGGTACCCGCGCGGTGTATGTCCTTCCGATTCAACATATACCGGGAAACCGTTTATCCGGGGCAGGGGGGTATTTTTAAGCGACAGAAACGGGGATGTGCTTCTTATTTCCACGGGAAGCATGGTAAAGAATGCAATACAGGCTGCCCAATTACTCCGGGAGGAAAACATATTCTGTGACATTTATAATCTCCGTTTTCTAAAACCCATAGATATTTCATATCTGAAAGAAATCACTTCCTCTTACAGATATGTCTTGATTATTGAAGATGGTGTGGTGGAAAATGGAATAGGGGAATATATCGCATTAAATCTCATCCATATATCCCCGGGTACATTGTTTGATATCATGGGAATTCCGGACGAATTCATCCCCCATGGAACACAAAAGGAGCTTCTCTCCTATTGCGGACTCGGAGCAGATGATATAGCAGACAGGGTAAAGAACAATCTCAAACAGAAAAAGACATTTACCCTTGTAAAGAATACACCGTAAATCCGGGTATTACCCTTTCATGATTATTTATTTTATAAATTGATAGACGGGGAAATGAATATTACTGATTTTTTTCAAGAACAGAAAAAAAAGATTGAAGCATTTCTTTTTCACTATATAACAGATAAATACGCAAATCCGGTACGAAATGAATATAAAAATCTTGATATCCCTCATCATCTTTTTGAATTTGTCCGAAAAGGGAAAATGATCCGGGGCGGTCTGGTAGCACTTTCCTATTCACTTTATTCCGGTTCAGATCCCGGGAGGGTAAATGAAATTATAAAAGCAGGTGCTGTCATGGAACTGCTGCAATCCGGTCTGCTGGTTCATGATGATATTATGGACAGGGATAAAAAGCGAAGGGGAAATGATACTCTTTTCTATCAGTATGTAAAACATGCGGAATTGCATCAGTTAAAAGATTCCTACCATACCGGGGAATCCCTTGGTATGTGTGCCGGTGATCTCTTTTTCTTTCTGGCATTTCGCCTGATGAATGAATTGCAGTCCGGTCATTTATATGATCCCGAAATCGCTTTATTGTGCAGCCGTGAGATGTGCCGTGTTGCAGCTGCCCAGATGTTTGATGTCTACTGGGGGGCCGATTCAGGGATTCCATCTATCCCCGATGTTCTGGAACTTTACCTGAATAAAACAGGCAGATACACTTTCGCCCTTCCTTTAAAAATAGGCGCTCTCCTTGCAGGTGCGGAAAAAAAAGAGTGTGAAGCTATAGAGAAAATCGGGGAACTGCTGGGTGTTATTTTCCAGATAAAGGATGATGAGATTAATCTGTTCGGCTCTGAACAGACAGCAGGAAAATCAGTCGGTTCCGATATCAAAGAGGGAAAAAAGACCCTCTATATAAGTCTATTGTTTGAAAAGATTCAAAAGGCTGACAGGGACCGTCTTCTTTCCCTTATCGGCCGGCCAGACGCATCGTTAGAAGATATTCACTTTATAAAAAAACTCATTAAGGAACATGACATAAAGTCCCGTGCCGGAAGTATTATAAAAGATTTGCATAATAAAACAGAGGCCCTTGTCACATCGATGAATCCGTCGAACAAAGATGCGTTTACATTATTTATGGAATTCTTCGATTATAATCTTAACAGAACCAGGTAAGACATTACTAAAATTCTATAATAAGATGATTTTCTATTGCATCAACATCATTTTCCGATAGTGCAATATGTGCTATGGATCTTTTTGCCTGGTGTATTGAACCGGGATTGTTTGTAAGAAGGGGGTGCCAGGAAGGAAGACTTTTGCCCTCTGCAATAAGACGGTATGAACAGGTATCCGGGAGCCAACGGTAATGGCTCACCGTATCTGGTGTAAGCCGGATGCAGTCAGGATTAACTTCCTTTCTTTTTGTATAATGAGTACATATACATGCCGGTATGTCCAGATATTTGCAGGCAACATAGGAAAAAACAATTTTTCCGGTTTCTTCATCCTCGATCTTATGTAAACAACACATACTGCAATGATCACAGCGAAGGCTTGAGCCCACAACCCAAATCAAGAGAAGCAGGAAACGCTCTATGACCTGTAATTACATCAGATCCAGGAAGGATCCGGCCAACGCAAGTGTTACGGGTTGAAAATCCTGGAATAATACCAGGATTTTCACATAGTAACACAAAGGATCTCCCATTCATCATACGTCAATTCATCCAGCTTTTTATATTCCCAGAATTTCATTTTCCCCGGCATCATTCTTTTATATGGTTTCATTATGATTTAGTCAACCGGATAAAGTATAAAAGTATAGTATACAGGGAAAGCCGTGCTGTCCGGAATTTGAAAGATTCATCACTGGACGGCAAATAAATTTTATCATTTTTCTTTGACATCATAATCATTATTCGTTAGAATTCTCATTGAAGATTTATATGATTAAGGATAAAACTATGAAACAAATATTAATAGTGAGTGCACTCTTTCTTTTATTTCTTTCTTTTACCACGTGTTCTGATAAAAAAGAACAACAGGATGATACGAAAATTCATGATACCAGAGAGCAGGTGACTGAACCGGTAAAAGAGGAAGATTCACGGGAAGAAGATATGCAAAAGGTGAATTCAAAAGATACCTTGACTACAACAGAAGATGAGGAAACCCGTCTGACAGAAAAAACAACAGAGACAACCAGTTCCATGCCCACAGAAAGGACAAGGCAGGAATTGGGACCGGACGGCGAAGGGATTTTGTCCTTCCGGGAAGGGGATGTTGATCTTGTAAGAAACGGTTCACCTTTAGGAGATAAACTTTACGAGGGGTTTGAGATACAGAATTATGATTTAGTATCTACCGGGGAAGAAAGTTATGCAGAAATCGAGGTATATTCAAGCCGTTGCCCGGATACGTTAATCACGGTAATGGAAAATACAACCTTCAGCTTTGAAATCAACAAACTTGAATCATCAAAAAATACCACATTTGATGTGTTTGCAGGAACGATAGCACTCAAGGTAAATAAGCTTGCCGGGGATCAGCAACTCGAAGTCCTGACCGGGGAAGCATCCATGGGTGTGAGGGGAACAGCCTTTACTGTTGCAGCACTCCCGACAGGCGATGCCCTGGTGACCTGTACTTCCGGGAAAGTGGAATGTACGGATGATGCAACAGGCATGTCCTTTGTTGTCCAGCCCGGGAAAGTGATGGAAAAGGCCGGCGGTGGTGGTATGAGGCGTCTTGATGTTCCGGCAGGGGATGAAGATGAGTATATGGAGACCTGGTATGAGAAAAAGGTTCAGCTTCTTAAGAGTGATGCCCTTGCAGAGATAAGGAAGTATGTAAAAGATTATGAATCGAGGATCGAGCAGTTCACCAAAGCATTTAATGATTTAATGAACGAGGATGCTATTATTGATAAATGGATAGCAGAAGATAAAAAAGGAAAGATCGGATCGACAATGGATATTATGAAGGAAAAAAAGAAAATCATCGGACATATCTATGAAATTCAAAAAATTCTTTTCTGGTTCAAGCATGTCTATTACCGGCTTGCGGAACTTAAAAAATTCCACGACCAGGGGTTCGGCAGGGGAGAGATCCGTACAGGATACACCACTACAGACTTTTTTAATTCCTTTACCAGGGCAGAGGTCGATTCCAGGCTTGCGGACCTTCGTTATATTTATAAATTGTATGCAAAAAGAAATGACGGCTCTGTTCCCGTGGGCAGTGTTTCGGATGATGATTTCTTTGGTGATGACAATTTCTGATAATATCTGATTTTATTTTAGCCTGACTCTTTTTACAATAATAGTTAAAAAAGGCATAAGGAGGAAAAATGAAAGTCTTAATTACAGGCGGTGCAGGCTATATAGGGAGTACCATTGCTTCTGCTATGAAAGATACGGGATACACACCGGTGATTCTTGATTCCCTGGTAACTGGCAAGAAGGAATTTGTAAAGGACCATATTTTTTACCATGGTGATATCTGCAACAGGAAACTGCTGGAAAAAATCTTTGCCGACCACAATGATATTTCCTGTACAATTCACTGCGCTGCACTCATTGTCGTACCGGAATCCGTCATCCATCCCTATAAATACTATACAGAGAATGTCTGCAAATCACTTGAGTTTTTCAAATCCCTCATCGACCTGAAATACCCGCGGATTATCTTTAGTTCATCGGCTGCTATTTATGCTCCTTCACCCACATTCCAGGTAAATGAAGATTCACCCCTGGCTGCCCAGTGCCCTTATGCAATGACAAAAATTATCATGGAAAGTGTGTTAAAGGATTTCTGCAATGCATATCCTCTGCAATGTATTTCCCTGCGTTATTTCAATCCTATTGGTGCAGATCCCCGGCTCCGTACCGGGCCGCATGACAAGAATCCCACCCACCTGCTGGGTCTTCTGGTGGAAACAGCTGCCGGCAGGAGGGAGGTTTTTCAACTTACCGGGGTGAACTGGCCAACCCGTGATGGTTCAGGGATAAGGGATTATATCCATGTCTGGGATCTCGCAACAGCCCATATTGCTGCATTAAAGAAATTTGATGAGGTAATAGCGCACGATAATTCCGGTGCAAGAAATTATACCATTATCAACCTGGGAACAGAAAAGGGAGTGACAGTAAAGGAGTTTATCCGTGCTTTTGAAAAGACAGCCGGTAAAAAAATAAACATTGTGGAAACCAGCCCCAGACCCGGGGACGTTGCAGGTGGATATGCAAGCTGTGAAAAAGCCCTGAAACTCCTGGGCTGGAAGGTAACCAGGAGTATAGAAGAGGGAATTACCGATGCACTGGCCTGGGATAAGAAAAGGCCCGAAGTGCTTGGCTATTGAGAGATTCTTCAATTCTTTTATTACACCATGTTTTTAAATACATCATATTTCATATTTAATTCAACTTCGATTCGGGGCAGGAATTCATTCCAAATACCCATAAATGTTTTTCTTCTTCTCTCTATTTCATCAATACTGATTTCCTTTATTTCCATTACTTGCTTAATTCTTTCAATAAACATTTCTGGTTTATTTTTAAACTTTTCTATACAATATATTCTCCATTTAAAATCAGCTTCTAATTCATTATTATAAGCAAATAATGCTCTAAAAAAATAGTTAATCCCTTCATTTATCATATAATGTGCGCTCATAACACTTCCCCGTTTTAACCAGAGATCAGTTAATCTATTTATATACCATTCTGATAGAACAATACCAGACATTAGTAACCATATTTTTTCATCTTTAGATAGAAATATTTTAGATTTTATTAATTCTTTCACCAGATTATTTTTATCATGTGCTATTTCAACATTTGAATAAGCCCATCTTTTACTCATATCCCAAAGTGATATTTTTTCTGTATCATAATCCATTCTGAAACATTGTACTTCAAATCCATTAATTTCTTCCTGTATCATTTCATATTTCTTATCAAATTCCTTTTCAAATATAGCGATATCAATATCTGAATCTTCATCAAAATAACCTCTGGCAATACCGCCCAGGAATACGCAATAATGACGTACGAAGCAGAAACATTATTGGTTTTTCATATACTTTTTGCCATTTTTCCCTTATCCCTTCCGGATACATCGATAAAAGATAATCTTTATTCCTGACATTATGAATAATTCGAAATGCATTTATTATCCAATAGGTAATACTGAAAATAATAATTAAGAGTAACATATCCATCACAACCTCCCCTCTTTTTATTACACTCTATAAAAAACAGCTGGTAAAAACATTATCCGGAACAAGGCGGGGCCGCGGTAAGAACGGCTCCACCCTGATAATCCGGAAAGAATGTATCGTATGCTAACAAATGTAAATCATTATTATAGGGGCCTCGCTGCTATCTGTTGTATAATCCGAGGTTCTGAATGTTGCCACAGCATATTTTGATAAATCACTCTCGTTTGTAAACAACACAAGGCCATGATTGGATGAAGGGTCCCTGATCCAGGCTTTTACCGCATTGGTAATTGTCAGGTTAATCCACTTCCCCTGTGTGCCCGGGCTTACCACCGTGGAACTCTCATAAGTGGAATTATAATCCGTTCCTTTCAACAGCCCTGCAGAAGCCCAGGTTTCACCGGCACCCTCGTCGGAATAGTCCCAGTCACTCCCAAGGGGACTCAAATTCCCCCTGCTGCTGGCAATTCCTTCTGCCCACCCTTTTTTTATCCTGGATGCATAAATCCTGTATGAAACATCATCCCCTGAAAATGAGTAGCAATATAATTTCAGCACAGCAGAAGAAATTTTGTCAGGATCAACATTGAACAGGCTTGATGTGTCAAACTTAATCAATGACCTTCGTTCAAACCTTGCCCTGTCCGGCCCGACCTGGATTGCTGTACTGGCTCCGTAATTGTCATCATACCGGTATTTATAGATATAGTTTTCCTTTCCCGTATGATTGATTGGCTGGAGAGTGATTATTTCCGGCGGCATTTGATACGATGACCATGGGAAATACGTAGTCCCGCTGTCTTTTTCGAATACGGGTTCATAGTCAGCAATAAATACAACCTCCTGGGCGTCCGGATTATCAATTCTTTCCAGGACAGCCCTGATTTTAATAGTAACGTCAGTCCCGGGAGGAACCCTTATAGAGGTGTTCTTGAATACATTATAAGGCATATATCTTGTCCGTAACACATATTTCCCGTTTGCACTGGATTCCAGTTCATAAATACCGGCTTCCCACCAGTCATTGATTCCCGGTAAAAGATCATAGGGGTAGGTATATACTTCATTAAACCTGAATACCAGAGCAGCTTCCATGTATTTCAGTCTTAAATGGGAGAATCTGCTGCCTGGATATGAAGAATTAATAGCGAACTCAAGATCATCTTTTATTTTATAAGAAGAATACTGCATCCACATACTGGGTCCTTCCGGTTGCCAGTATTGACGTGATAATAATACTGGTGTCCTGGTTAAATTCAATATGCCCATGGGGTAATCCCAGAAAGGAATCGCATTTGGCGTATCATGTTTTGTTCCGGGGGTTTGAATAGTCGATTTGAATATAAGGTCCTGGGTTTTTAATGTGCCTGACAATTCCATACTGCCATCAAACACCATGGGAACGGGGGATACCTGGTTTTTCTCCCGTCCGCCGCCAATAAAAAGATCAACGATTCCCACTGCTGCCCCGATATAAGGCAATTGTTTCACCACCCAGGAACTGGCCAGGTTTGACAGGGCGGCTTTTATTTTCGGATCATCCTGTTTATCTGCTGCTTTTTTAATATCGTTTTTATATTTATCGAATGTATTATAGTATCCCAATACCTTTTTCCCGTCTGTTACCAGGTCGCCGAATTCATACACATCTCCCGTCTGTGTAGCAATACTTGATTTCGGCAACTGCTGAACAAGGTTCATACTCCCGTCGATCTTTACATCAGTCACTTCCACACCCAGCAGTTTAAAGGTTATAAGCGAATTATTCTTGCTTGAATTTCCCGTTGCAGGATCATATGCCATAATAAAATCAGTATATGTCCAGTGATAATTTACTAAATCGGTTATTGAAAAAAATCGATGGTTTTTATAATTATCTGTAGCCCAGGCACGGTGGTTGGCATGAGTCAGGAGAGCCGTGGTGGGGCTCCCGTAATCAAAAAACAGTTCTACTCCACCGTGGGTATAATTTTCCACCGAATTCACCAGGTGGAATACGCGTAGTAGCCCCTGGTACACATTATAAAGGATGAAATAGGGATTACTCACAAAATACTTGCTGGTTCCGAAATCCCTGTAAACAAGAACCCAACCATCTTCCGGTTCAAAATCCAGGGTAAATGCCACACCGCCTGTAACATTGGAATAAAATGGAGACAGCACCGAAGTGGGAGTTCCCTGGTACCTGTTCCAATAGACAGTGTAATATGTTTGCCGCCAATCCCAATCCGGATCCAGGTTCGGATTATCATCAGCAGCATAAACAACTGAACTTAATATCCATGGTTTTCCATCAGGAGCCGGATCATATTGCCACTCGCTGAAAGAAAATTGATGTACTACCATAAGTATCAAAATAAAGAATAGAATTTTTTTCACTTTACTCTCCTTTTATAAATAAATTTTATTTTTAAAGAATTTCCTCCAAGAAAACAGCTTAAAGAAATCACGGGATTAACATAGGTATTGTACAACAAACAGCCTGGCAGGGGTAGTCACTTTTGTTGAACCGCTCTCCAGGATTGTATAGGTAAAGTAGATACCAGTAAAGTCAAGAAAGGGTTTTTTCCCTGGGACATTCCATATCACCCATTCATAGTGCCCATTTGAATAAATAGTCCTGGTCGTTGTAGCCGAGGTTTGACCAAAAACATGAATCATTCTGTGGGTAACTTTTACTGAACTTGCATAATTAAAGGTTATGTCAAAGTTTTGTTTCAGGGCTGAACCGGTACCTACTGGATTCGGGTAAACATTGGATGCAGTCACCTCGATTATGGGGATAAGATCAAAGCTGGTGGGAATAGGAAGGCCATCCTTATCCGGAGCCGGTGTTGATTTTGCGTCGATTATTTCTTCTGTATCATAAGCACTATAATAATCGCAATGCACACCTGCAAATAATACAATAAATAAACAGAACAGCAGATAAAAAATGGATTTTCTTTTTTTCATATAAAACACTCCTTTTGAATTTAAATTATTCGCTAAAAAGCAAATACCTAATGCAAGGCAGTGAATTGTACTAAAAAATACCTTGATTGTAAAGTAACAAAGATACACATTATTAAAAGCATTATTTTTCAATCATGCCTTTTGTCTTTTGCTTTTTTATGCTGATATTTTAAATCAGATGGCTGTAAATAATTATCTTTAACTCCTGCTTCAAAATAGCCGGTTCCATCACCTGACTTTGCATTGTTGAATGAGTATAAATCTCAAGTAGAACATAGCTCCGCAAATTATTTAATGGAAGAAAAGGGAAACCACCGATTACACAGAAATAGATAGAAAAATCGGTGTAATCGGT